>ASPC01000117.1 GCA_000405345.1 Atribacteria bacterium SCGC AAA255-N14 | reverse complement strand
TTGCACTTTCTTCTAAAAATATTGCAGCTTTTAAAGCCTCATTAACACTTGTACCTACAGTAAAAGGTCCGTGATTTTTCATGATGATAGCTTTTGAGTTACCGATCTTCCTGACAATTTCTTTGCCTATCTCTTCTTCTCCTATCAGTACAAGTTCCCCCACAGGTATATTACAGCCAAAGAAATCTGCCATAGCGGTAAGGCAAACTAGAATTGGTTTACCTGTAGCAGCAAAAGCACTGGCATAAGTGGAATGTGTATGGATTACTGATACAACATCAGGCATATTTCTGTAAACGTAAAGATGAGTTGCCATATCTACAGAAGGCTTTAAATTTCCTTCTATGATATTGCCATTTAAATCAACAATTACCAAATTATCGGATGACAATTTGTCGTAAGGCACTCCACTTGGTTTAATAACCACAAGATCAGTTTTAGGATCCCGAGCGCTTACGTTTCCGGATGTCCACATAACTAAATTATTTTCCATAAGGTTCATATGCGCCTTGTATACTTCTTTTTTTAGATTCTCCAACATGCTCTCATCGTCCTCCCAACATAATTTTTCTCATACATTAATATAATTAAATACAAAATAAATTTCTTTGTAAAAATATTTTTTGTAAATTTTACCTTATTTCTGGAATGTTTTACAAGAGCTTCTTATAATAAGCTCCGGCTGATACACAAAACACGGTTTCCCTGCCTTCCCATTAATCATATCCACTATCATGCGTGCGACCCGTTTGCCCATCTCTTCTTTTGGATGCTTAATAGTGGTTAATTTTACCTCAGTAGCAACTGCTAAATTTGAATTATCGTATCCTACCAATGAAATATCCTCGGGAATCTTTAAGTTACTACGACGAATAGCCTCCATAACCTGAATAGCTATTTGGTCATTATAACAAACAATAGCAGTTGGTCGATTTTTCTTTTTCAACAAGTTAATAGTAAAATTATATGGAAAAGAAAACATCTGCTCAGTTTTATAATTACCTAAAAATTCATTATTGATAGTAACATTATATTTCTTTAAAGCAGACAAAAAACCGGCCTGTCGTTTTATACCTTGTAAATCATCAGATAAAAATATTCCAGCTATATCTTTATGACCTAGCTTTAATAAATATTGTGTAGCAATAAAGCCACCTTTTTCATCATCCATAATTACATATGCAGAATCTAAATCAGGATAGGTGGCATGTAATAGTAGATATGGGATATTGCGTTTATCTAGTTCCTGAAAGTATTTTTTATTGATATTTCGTTTAGCACTTTTTGTCGGCTCCACAATTATACCGGAAATATCCTGTTCTAAGAATCTTTTCATACATTCCTCTTCTTTGTGTTTATTATTGCCTGTGCTGGCAATACTAAAGGAAAAACCTGATTCACACAATGTTTCCTCAATGCCTCTCATAATAGAGGGAAAAATATAGTTAGAAATATATGTGGTTAGAACAGCTATTTTCTGCTCTTTTTTACTTCCTCTGTAAGCGCAAAAAGTACCTCTCCCCTGTTCTCTATATATCCATCCTTCATTTTCTAACTCACTAAAAGAATGGCGAACAGTATGTCTGCTTATTTTAAACTGACGGACAAGATCACTTTCTGAAGGCAGCTTTTGCGTTGGAATAATATCTCCATTTTGAATCATCTGTTTTAAATATTCTTTTAGTTGATAATATTTTGGTAAATACTTATCGGGTTTTATCATTTTTACTTTTCTCCAAATCAACAAAAAATAAATTGTATATTCTGTTTTTTTTACTTCATCACCTTTAAGAGCGCAAATATTTTCTATTCATATTTATAATATTTTCAATTTTTAAATTTAGTCAAATGGATTTTCGTTCCTATATAGTAAATTTGAAGGTTGATTAAAAGCTACATCATCTATACCTAACATTTTCATAGCTTCAAATAAAATCTTTCCTACATGTTTAAATGCTACACCGGTATGATGAGGAAATCTTTTTGCAATAAGTATATGACGATAGAACCTGGCCATTTCTTTAACCGCAAATACACCAATTCCTCCAAAGGATTTCGGATTTATATCAAGTACTTCTCCTTGAGCAATATAACTCCTCAATTCATAATCAGATGTACCTTGCAGTCTAAACAGTGTAATATCTCCAGGAATTATGGTTCCTTCAAGGGTGCCTCTGGAAATATCAGGGTCCTTATTTGGCTCAAGAAATTTATGCATAATTAATTGATATTTCATTTCAGCATTTTTTATATAACAAATAGGAGTATTTCCACAATGGAACCCCATAAATAGGTCGTTCAGCTTATAATGCCCTGCTTTCTCCCTATTTTCTTCATACATATCCTTCGGCACTGTATTGTTTATATCAAGTAATGTAGCTGGCAAATTAGTAGCAAGGGTAATTACATATTCACTTAATGCTCCGTATATGTCTGTTTCGCAAGATATAGGTATTCCTCTCAAAGCAAATCTTGAATTCACATAGCAAGGTACAAAACCAAATTGAGTCTGAAAGGCAGGCCAACACTTATTAGCAAAGATCGCAAATTCAGATGCACCAAGGTTCTGTTCCATCCAATCTTTCAATGTAAGCTCATACTGTGCAAGTTTGGGCAGTATTCCTGAATATCTGTTTCCATCACCCAATTCTTTTTCCATATTTTTCACTACTTCTGATATCCTTGAATCATTTTCATGATGATTAAAAGCTTCGAAAAGATCTAACTCTGAATTTTCCATTATTTCTATGCCTAAATCATACAATGGTTTTATAGGTGCATTACATGCAAGAAAGTCCTGAGGCCTTGGACCAAAACTTATTATCTTGAGTTTTTTAAGCCCAAGTAATATTCTAGCGATATTTTCAAAGTCTAATATCATTTCTGATATTTCTTCAGCAGTACCAACAGGATATTCAGGAATATAGGGATTTAATTTTCTTAACCCTAAATTGTATGAAGCGTTCAACATGCCGCAGTATGCATCTCCGCGACCATTTACTAAATCCTCTCCAGTTTCTTCTGCTGCGGCAACAAAGATAGTAGGTCCTGAGAACTTTTGAGCAAGCATTGTTTCTGGTCCTTCAGGACCAAAATTACCCAGATATATCACTAAAGCATTTATCCCGAGATGTATTAAATCTTCTAAGACCTTTAAAACATCTTTTTCGTTTTCAACAGCTGTCTTAATTTCCTTAATCAAAATTCCCTTTTTGCTGCACGCCTTCATAACAGCTTCTCTCCTATTTTTACTAAGTTCAATAGAAAAACAATCACGACTTACAGCAACTATCCCAAGTTTTACTTCAGGAATGTTAATCATTTCTTAAATCCTCCCTTAAAATATTAATAACCCAATGATACTTTTTTAATAAAATACCCCTATTGCTTAATAATAAGTCTTTCTTATGGTATCTAGCATAACCCAAAAATTGTTCATAGGTGTATCAAGCTGTATATTATGCGTCGGACCTATAATTAAGCCTCCCTGCTTACCCACCAGATTGATTCGAGACAATACCTCTTTTCTTACTTCGCCCGGTGAACCAAAAGGCAGGGTATACTGTTCATCCAATGTGCCCCAAAAACACAATTTATCTCCATATTCTTTTTTTAATTTATAAGGATCCATGGCAGCTGGTTGTACGGGATTCAGAACGTCCAGCCCGATCTCTATTAAATCAGGTATAATAGGATAAATTACACCATCAGAATGATAAGCTACTTTTAAAGTAGGATTGATTTTTTTTATTTCAGAGATAAAATTAGCCATCTTTGGTTTAAAAAAATTCCTCCAAATTTGTGGCGAAAACATCATGGCCTTTTGTGTTCCAACATCATCCCCAATCCAAATCATATCGACTCCCATCTCAGTTAACTTCTTTGCAGCGGTAAGATGGTATTGATAAGGTATATTTAATATTTCCTCAGCTAAACCAGGATTTATTATAAAATCCATTAGCAGCTTTTCCATTCCCCTTAAGGCCCAAGCAGTTTCAAAAATTGTGGTTACAGTAACTCCAACAATGAAATAATTTATTTTATAATTATCAATCAGTTTTTGAGCTTCTCTATATAATTCCTGACGATTAGGATCAGGAGCTATATAAGTATTTACAGCATCATCTTTTGCTAAAGGGTGTCCAATAATTTCGGTATATCTACCTTTTCCATACTTAGTATCATATTGAATAATCTTCCACCTTATACCCCATTCATCAACATATTCTTCTCCGTTTTTAAAACCATCCTGATAATAAGAATTAGCCCACCCTACCGAAGTGAGAAGCATATCTTCATCTAAAGCTAATTCCAATTTATAGGTATTCCCTCCACCATGAGGATTGTGACTATCTTCTCCCAGAATTTTCATTTCCTTGCTTAATTTTTTTGCAAATTCCGGAGTAAAACTTATTTGCATCGGGCATCTATCAGGGGTTTCGTGGTTAAGAGCCATTAGGACTCTTTCACGATGATTCATATTGAACTCCCTCTAATAATAAATTTTGTAGATTATATTTTTTTCAACAATTTTAAAATATAAAAATATTATTTATTTGTTAACTGCTGCCGTGTACAAAGTTTACTTCTACTCTATTTTCTTCTCTTTGCCAAGGTATGAATAATGACTGAAACTATGATTAATACCCCGCAAATAAATTGTGTCCAGAAGCCAGAAAGGCCTGCAGCGACAATACCTGCTTCTAAAGAACCAATAATAAATGAACCAATGAAAGTACCTTCGATACTAGCTTCTCCGCCAAACATAGAAGTACCACCCACAAAAGTAGCAGCCATTACCATCATTATATATCCTTCTCCCATTGTCGGCCACCAGGTTCTCATCCGGTAACAACTAAGTATTCCGGCAAATGAAGCTATCACTCCCATCAATATAAAAACCATTATTTTCATTCTATTTATATTAACACCCATCATTCTTGCAGCTTCCTGATTATCACCTATAAATAACACATGCTCACCAAACCTATGTCTAAAAAGTAAGAAATATAAGAAAATTGTTATTCCTATAAACCAAATTGACTGAACAGGAATTACTCCTAACTTTTCAGCAAATATTTTATAGGAAATAGTTTTATCTACTGCGATTGTTTTGGCTAAACCATTCGATATGATATTACTAAAACCCCTGATTAAAAATTGCATACCCAATGTGGCCACAATTGATGGAATACCGATCGATGTAACCAATGTTCCGTTTATAAATCCAACGATTGCACCAGATAAAAGGCTGCATATTATAGCCAATATAACGCTGTTTGTAGCCTTAAATGTAATTGCAAAAATAAAGCCTGATAAGGCCATAACCGAGGGAAAAGAAAGATCTATTTCGCCCATAGCAAGTACAAAAGTTAAACCAAGAGCCATTAGTCCCATAATAGGAACTGTAGATAAAAATGATTGATATATTCTTCCTTTGAGGAAAACTTCAGGGCTGGTAATCATAAATAATCCAAAAATACTAACAGTCATTATTAACAATGCAATTTGAGATTTGTATTGAATAGATTTTTTTACTTTGAACTTTTGTTCTAAATTATCCATATTATAATACCCTCTCACCTTGATTAATCTGTGTGCTTGACTTAGTATATCTAATCAATTCCTCGCTAAGTTCCTCTAAAGATAAATCTTTACGATTATAAGCACCCACTACCTTGCCTCGGTCAATGGCTACGAAACGATCAGAAACCGGATAAACATTAGCGATATTGTGAGAAATATAAATGCAGGACTTTCCTTTATCCTTAATATTTTGGATAAACTTCAAGACTTTTTTTACCTCTTGCAATGATAAAGCCATAGTCGGCTCATCTAAAATAACCAGTTCTGCTTCAAAATACATTGCTCTTGATATGGCAACGCCTTGCCTTTCCCCACCAGACAGGGTTTTAATGACTGAATCAGCACTTACACCTACTCCTCTAAATCCCATTAAATCATGCATAATTTTATTTGTTTCTTCTTTTTCTTTTTTTATATTAAGAAAACCCAGTTTATTAGTAATTTGCCTGCCAACAAAAACATTTCTCCATAAAGTTTGCTTATCTGCAAGGGCTTTTTCTTGATATACGGTTTCTACGCCCAGATTATGAGCCATCTTTACAGAATATTTTTTAGGATCAATTTTTACACCTCTAATATACATTTCCCCATCATCAAAAGAATGCACTCCGGAAATAATTTTAATCAAAGTCGATTTACCTGCACCATTATCACCTAAAATCCCTACGACTTCATTAAACCCCACTTCAAAATCT
>ASPC01000116.1 GCA_000405345.1 Atribacteria bacterium SCGC AAA255-N14 | reverse complement strand
CCGCCGAGTAGAGTTAAAATATAAAATAGGTTGTTTGTTAAGCGGGGGATTAGATAGCAGCATCATCGCCAGTGTTTTTAATAAATTTAACATAAAAAACAATGGTCCTGGAGCAAGAATTAAAACTTTTTCTTTAGGAGTAGGAGAAAGTGAGGATTTAAAATATGCCAGGTTAATGGGTAAATATATTAACTCGGAACACTATGAAGTAAAAGCTATAGTTTCAGAAGTTATTAATATATTACCTCAAGTAATTTATTACCTGGAATCATTTGATCCTTCTCTGGTACGTAGTGCTATGTCTAATTTCCTTATTTCCCGTTATGCTAATTCCCAAGGAATTCAAGTACTCCTTTCCGGAGAAGGGGGAGATGAACTGTTCGGTGGATATGCACATTTTAAAGACTCGAGTAAGAAAAATATATTTAAACAACAGAAAGAAACCTTAGAAGCTCTACATAATAATGCAGCTCTAAGATTGGATAGAATGAACTCTTGTCATTCCATCAAGGTTATTACTCCTTTTATATCCGAAGAATTATTAAATTTTGCCCTGGAAATACCGATAAAACACAAAATTAAAAAAATAGATAATGGTAACATGATCGAAAAATGGATTTTACGAAAAGCTTTTGAAGAACAATTACCGGCCCCTATTACCTGAAGAACAAAACAGGAATTCTCCAAAGGGTCCGGTTCGGCCAATGTATTAAAAAATTATTTTAATGAAATTATTCCGAATAAAGAATTTCTGGAAGAAAAAAAGAAATACCCTCTTGTTCGGAATAAAGAAGAGCTTTACTATTTTCGCATATTTATCAAATATTTTGGAGATGGAAAAGCAATTCAGACTGTAGGACAATGGGATCTTACTTAAAAATAAAGATGGTATGAAAGTAAATAAACACGGCGTAGTCTATTATTCCCCCATCTATAATTGGAGTCACGTAGATGTAATGGCCTACATAGAGAATTTTAATATCAAGTTGCCACCTTTATACAGATGGACTAACGGATTTCAAGTGGGGACCGGCCGGCCCCTGGGCCGCCCGAGAACATACCGGTTCTATGCAAAAAGGCTGGGAAGAGGTTTACAATATTAACCCCTTGATAGTCAAAAAGGCAGTAAGACATATAACCTCTGTAGCAAAGTTTTTGGAAAATTCAAAATAAATTAACAAAACAGAAGGATTTAAAAAAATTAAAAGAGGTAAAATTAATTATGCCAAAATATGAATGTCCGGACTGTCATAGAAAATTTCTTTACCGGTTTCTTCCTAAATTTTGTCCTTATTGCCGTGGTAAACTAAATGAAATAAATTCTGATGTTCAGAAAAAGCCAGATAAACGGAAACAAAGAAAAGATATTAAGAAAAGGAAATAATTAAATGAAAATGAATTTTGATGATCCTATACGGGATGGGGTCGCAACCGTTGTAGTGATGACGATATTGATTTACCTGATAAGTAAAATTTATTGATAAAATCCCGGTGATCCGGTTTTTTCTTTTGTATCCCTTTATCGGGTTGCCGTCCCCTGCTCCTTGGGTCTTAAAGTGTTTCTCTCCGGGGAGCAGATCTCTTTAAAAAATAATGGTATTAGCTTGATAGTATTTTTTAGTCAATCATACGATATCAGGAAGGTTAAAAAATGGATATAAAAACTTACACAATTAAGGTAATTAAGTCTATAAGACCACGGGCTTATAAATTAAAGATATTTGATATCAATAATAAAATGATTGCATTTATTAACTTCAATGAAAATTTCGAAGGTCTAATTAACTACATTTATCGATTTTTAGAAAATAATAAAAAGGAGATAACATCATACTCCCGAGAAAAAGAAGAATAAAAGAAAATATAAAGAAATGAGCTGAGTGATATGTGGGGGATCTTATTCATAAGTTAATACAGAAAATGCAAAATATATAGTGTAGGTAATAACTAAAATTAAGTTTAGCGAACAGGGAAATAATGATAGAGGAGATGAATAAAATGTGGAACTGGGCCTTAACAATTATTATAGTTTTATTGGTCTGGCTAGTTCCCAGATTCAAATGAACATGGAGGATAGCGGGGTCTATAATTAAAAAAAGCATTTCAAAACTATAATTTTATAACTATAGAATAATCTAAAAACATCAGGATAGTCAAATAACTTTCTTTATGCAAAAATAAACTATATGGCCAGAGGAATATTTGTGGCTTACGAGAGGAGAAGAGGGTCAGGTCTTGAAATGACATATTTTTCATTAAGACGGAAAGCTTTGGGGTCAGGCTTCACAACTTCACATTATTTCTTTCTATATTTTGCGAAGTTGTGAAATCTAATTCCTAATTTCTTAGAATATGAGAGAAGGGGAGATCGAAGTTATGATAAAATTAAAAGTAGACTTGGAAATGATTGCTAGTGCCATGGATGATGTAGCTCGGGTTGATATGAATTATTATCTGGACAAAGAAACCGGAGAAGTTATTTTTCTCCTGGAGGAAATATCCAGATATGTTGAAGAAGAGGATGAGAATTTAAGAGAAGAATTGCTTGATTGGCAGAAAAAGGATATTAAAGTAGCACAGGATATATTATTTAAAAACCCCGATGGTTATATTTATATTCCTGAAGGTTCACCATGCAATGGATATCAATTAATGGTTGAATTTACCGAGACGATTGAGGATGATTTATTAAGGGAAAAATTGAATATAGCTTTAGACGGAAAGGGAGCATTCCGACGATTTAAAAATATAATAGCAGATTATCCAGATTATAGGGAAAAATGGTTTACATTTAGAGATGAAAAAATCAATAAAAAAGTGATTGAGTGGTTAAATAGTATGGGAATTGAACCTGAATAGATAACAGTCACCGTTGGAGTTAGCCCTTTGAGAATTTTGGAAATAGTAAACTAAAATGCACCTAGGGTGGAAAATAAAAATGCACCTTTAAATAGGGATACATCCCATTTTCTTAGATAATTATTATTTTACTTTTAAATTAGATAAATAGAAAAGGTTTACCAATTTAATAATTTGGTAATTTTGATCGGAAAACCTATAGAATCTGAGGAGTTTTTTAACCAGATGGTTGAAACTTTAGATATTATTATAGATAGACATCCTAAAGGAAAACCTCGTAAAAGGGAAAATTAAACCATAGAAAAATAGTACATAAACTTATTTTCAATATTTTGATTATAATGTGAAAGTATGATATTATGATAATGTGAAAGGAGGTAATAATTATGAGTTTAACTAAAATAAATCCCAGAGGACAAATTACCATACCAACAAAGTTTAGAAGTGCATTGCACTGTAAACCTGGAGATTATGTGGAAGTTGAAATGGAAGGAAATATACTAAAAGTAATTCCCAAAGAACTGATCGATAAAAGCCAGATGTGGTTTTGGACCAAGGAACATCAAAAAGCCGAAGAAGAAGCAGAGTTAGAACTTCAACAGGGAAAAGGCAAAGAAGTTAAAGATGTTAGGGAATTAATAGATGAACTCAATAAATAAATTTGTCTGGTTACCGAGGTTTAGGCGGGACTATAAAAAATTATCTTCTCAATTTCAAAAAAGAATTAATCAAGCCCTCTTACAAATGGAAAGAGATTTAGAACATCCTTCTCTTGAAACAAAAAAACTCAAAGGAACAAATTCTATTTGGGAAGCGAGGGCTTCTAAAAGCTTAAGAATTACTTTTAACTTAAAAGGCAAATTAATCATTCTTAGAACGGTTGGGGAACATAAAGTATTAAATCGACCTTAGTAAATATTTTGCCCTACAACCCTTTGTGTAAATGACGAGTAAAAATGCACCTTGAACGGAAGTAATAGGGACAGACACCTACTTCCTTAAATAATTAATATTTTACTTTTAAATTAGATAAATAGGGCAGAAATAGCAGGTTAATGATTCGACAGCTTTTAGCGGAGAACCTATGGGGTTTGAGGAGTTCTATAGGATGTGCTATTTAAAATGATTTTTTCTCCACTTGACGGGCTAATCCCATCCGGATAAATAACCAGGGTGCCCCAAAACTGATCCATATACCCAATAACAGATAACGGAAAAACCGGAACAATTGGTAGAAAGATTGGCCCTCTGAAGGCAGTATTAATTTTAATCCAAGATAGAATATCCCTATTCCGATAACCCCAACTAAAAAACTGATTAAACGCTGCAGCCAGTGCCCCGGCCGAATCCCTCCAATAAAAGAATGAAATAATAGCAGACCATAGCCAATACCGGTCAAAGCAGCCACCGAACTGATAATATCCGGTGATGATTGAATTTGTAATAAGATCAGCGGAAATAGCGTAATGCCAATTATTTTAAATACCATATTACCTTGAATAAAATCGAGATTGATCTTTAAAAAAATGAAATAACTTAAACCGAGAATGAGTCCGCCAATTAACCATCCTCCCAGGATATCGGTGGGAAAATGGACGCCCAGATAGATGCGGGAAAATCCAATCAAAAGAATCAATAAAACAGAAAGGTAACGAATCCAGGTTTGCTTTTTCCAATAAGCTATACTCCCCCATACAACCAGGGAAGACTGGGCATGACCGCTGGGAAAACCATATCCGGAGGCATATATTTTTTGAATTTCCGGTAAAATTTCAAAAGGGCGGGGCTGCTGAAATATCTCTTTTAATCCGTTATTAGCATAAACGGATAATAAAAAGATAATTCCGACTCGTATCCCCAAATAAAAGTCAACACACCAGAGAAGGAAGGGAAATAAAAGCAAGTAAAATAATTCATCTCCAAGAGAGGTAACAGCTCGAAAAAAAGAATCCAGCAAGGGTGTGTCAATCCGTTGAACCATAATAATGAAATTTAATCCCCACTGAAAAATGGCATCCATTCCGGCACCTCCCTTATCAGCTATAATAATTTATTATATCAAAAATAACCAGAGAATGCTCTTTTCCCAAAAAATATTCATCATCTTCTGGTAAATGACCGGGTGGACCGGGTTATTCTTTCCGGTGAAATACTTACTGATAACTTAGAAATGAGTATCTAGCACTTTGTTTTTAGGACTAACCTCAAAGTCAAGCAAAATTCCAGAGTTAATATCATTGACAACATGTATGAGGTGTGATATAAATACCAAAAGTACGAAAAATGCTAAATATCCAACAAGTAAAACAATTCGGAAAAAAAGGAGATGAAAAATGTTTGATCATTCTGATTTATATTTCACTACGGTTACTGTAGGGAAAAAGGGGCAAATCATTATTCCGGCAAAATTACGGAAAGAACTGTCAATTGCCTCTGACGAACAATTGGTTGTCCTTTCCGGTCCTCATCATGAAGGTTTTGCGGTGTTAAAAATCCAGCCATTTATTGAAAAACAGGAAAAGTTTAAGGAATTGACTGAGCAAATATTTGGAAGAAGTATGGATAGTGTAAAAACAGGTAAAAATAAAGAAAAATAAGGAGTGATAAAAATGAGGTTGAAAAAAAATTATTTTTTAGGTAAAGTTATTTTCACCCTTTTTTTGGGATTAATATTTTTTTTAGTTAGTCATTTACTCATCTTTACAGCCTCCTCTCCAACGAATATAAACCTGGAAAAGAGCATTCAAATTGCTCTGGAAAATAATATAGGTTATAAAATAGCTGAATCGACGGTAGATATCAGCCAGGCTCAGGTTAAAGAAGCTGAGGGAGCAAAAAAAATAAATATGAAAGTGCAAGGCGGTTACCTTCAGAAGAGTAAGATCCTTAGTGAGGAAGATATGGAGGCAGGTGATTACAGCGATCTTTTTGCTATTGGCCAAGGGGATCTGATTCTCTCTATCAGAACAACAAAAATTCTTTATAGCGGAGGTAAAATAGAATCAATAATTGATCAGGCAGAAACCAATAAGCAAATTTCTTTGAATGACCTGGAGAAAGAAAAACAGGAAATTATTTATAAAGTTACTGAGGCTTATTACCAGGCCCTGCAAGCTGAAGGTATAAAAAAAGTAAGTGCTCAGGCAGTCAAGCAGATGCAAGCTCACCTGGAATCATCGGAAGCACTATTAAAAGAAGGAATGATTGCCCCGATAGACTTGAATCGAATTAAGTCACAGTTATCCAATCTCGAACATAATCTAATCAAGGCAGAAAATGGTTTTGAACTGACGATGTACAATATTAATTCTATTATGGGGATTGATTTAAATACCGAATTGGTATTGGAGAATAATTTATCCTATGAACCCTGCGAAATTAATCTGGAAGATGCTTTAGTCCAGGCCGGAGAGAATCGATCCGAAATCATGAATATTGCCCAGCAAAGAAGGATCATGAAAGAAATGGTTGATGTGGCCAAAAGCAATAGAAAACCCCAGGTAATGTTAAGTGCTGATTCGGGAACCACCAGCTGGCAGGCTACGATCGTAGCAGAATATTCTCTCTTTGATGGTGGCGTTAACAAAGCCAAGATCGAACAGGCGGAGATAAAGCTTGCTCAGGTTGACCAAAGCGAAAAGCAAACGCGGCAATTAATTGAATTTGAAGTGCGTTCTGCTTATTTGAATATGAAAGAAGCAGAAAAATTAATTAAGGTAGCTGAAGAAGGCATAAAAAATTCCCAGGAAAGTTTTCGCATTGCTCAGGTAAAATATAATGAAGGCATTGCAACAAATACCGAAGTGATTGATGCCCAAAGTACCCTTATTGAAGCTGAGACTAATTATTTAAATGCTCTTTATGATTACAATATCAATCGTGCTGCGCTGGTAAAAGCAACGGGAACATGTGATTAAAAATTGAAAAATATATAAAAATTATCCTTTGATACTTGTTTATTTTTATT
>ASPC01000115.1 GCA_000405345.1 Atribacteria bacterium SCGC AAA255-N14 | reverse complement strand
AAAAAAAACAATGCAACAATAAAAGAAATATTTTTTGTGTATTTGTTAAGCCTGCCCCCCAAAATATTCATAGTTTGAAAAAGTAGGCTGTGATGTCCAGTGGATTGATAATCTCGATAAAAAGGAGGAGAACTTCTTATGGTAAAAAGAGAGCACCGTAGTGGAAAAGAACGGAGAACGGGAATAGACCGCAGGAAATCCGGCGATCCGAATTATAAAGGTGTCGAACGCAGAAGTGGCCAAGAAAGAAGAAGTGCAGCTGACAGAAGAAAACGTTCATAAGATTCCAATGTCTCATCTATTTATCTGTTAGGATAGTCATTATGTCCTGTTAGTTATCTATATTAATAGATGTCATCATTAAAGAAAATGGGACCGGTTGTACCAGTTCAATATTTCGGCATCTATTTAGTGAAAAACCCATAGGATCTGAGGAATTTCTTAACCAGATGGTTGAAACTTTAGGTATTATTATAGATAGACGCCCTGAAGGAAGATCTCGTAAGAGGGGAAGCAAAACCATAGAAAAAATAGGATGTGTGCCTATTTAATAATAATTAAAAAAGTTTGTTATTTGTTATTCAAAAAAGGAAATAATTTTAAGAATTATGTAGTATTATAAATATGAAAAGATTTAAAAAATCTGCTTATGGACAATTAAAAGAAAAATAAAATAAAAAAAGAAGGTGAAATTATTATGAGAAAAAATATGTTTTATCCTTTACACATGCTTATCCTTGTCTTTATTATTATAATTTTGCTTTTTTCAGTAGTTTTCACCCAAACAATTAATGTGAAAGATTATATCAAAGATAAATTTCCTTCCATGTTTAGCTTCTATCTTTCTTCTTTTGAAGATCTTGATTTATACGAAAAAGAATTTATCGATTTATTAGAAAAATTACCAGAAGAAAAACAGGAATATTACGCCAAGGAAGTCTATATAAATGGTTTTTCCCTGGAACTTCTAGAAAAATTGAAGAAGGGGAAAACATCTGAAGAATCCACATTAGATTGGGATAAAGAAAAAGAGGAAAAATCTACAGTTAAAACTAAAGAAAAAATAAAGGTAGAAGATACTTTCCAGTGGGAACAGGACGCCAGAATAATTTTCACTAATACAGGGGGAGATCGAGTAAAAGGAGATCAAGAATTCTTTGAAGAACTACATAAAACATTTCCAGGAATAAGTGGATGGGGAAGACCTTCTCTACTGCCTGTGTTAGAAGAGCGACTAGAACAAGTAATGATTTCAAATACTGTTTTTATGGTACGGCCAGAAAATCTTAAAGATTTAGAGAAAGTAGAACAAAAATACCCTAATTTACTTCCTGTCACTTGCAGCAAGTTAAAATCTTATTCTCCTCCCTTCTTATATTTTTCTCGGGACAAACAGACAGATAAAATTAGGGGGGTTATTATTAGTATAAAAGTTTATCCTTCATTGATAAATGTGCTGATAAAAAAAGTGCCCTTAGATACTGCTTTTTGGTATGAAAATGGACAGTTACAGATATTAGAGGAGAAAACGGAAGAGGAGACAGCTGAATCATATCAGAAAAAGAGTTTATGGGAAAAGAAATGGGCTCAGGAACCAGCCCCGAGGTATAGCAAAAACAGGGTTGATAATCCTAAAGACTATGACGTGCAGGGCTTGAGGATAAATGCAGACTTCAAGGTAGATGTGGGTGAGTGGTGGCCAAATGTTGAGATGAATACCTACTGGGTTCCCGCCGCAGTGCTGGGAACTCCAGATAACACAAAGGAGGAACTGCTTAAGTTAAAAGGCCAGCCAGAGAAGGCGAAGGAGGAAATAAACGTGCTATTTGAGGCTCTGGTTTTTATACATCTGTGTACGGAGCCTGGTATACATAATGCCAAAACGCAAGGGAAGAATGGCATAGGCTGGGAGTTTCCAAAACCGGCGGAGCCAGCGATAAGAGACGGAACTGTAAACTGTGCAAGCGCAGCTAACGTAATTTGCTACCTTTTAGAGGACGACTATGATGAAGTCGGCTATGTTTGGAGGCATAGTTCATTTGATAGCGGGGATGTTGGAGGACATTGCACGAGTTACATCAAAGAGAATGGAGAATATTACTTCTTTGACTCAGGGAGTCTTGCGGAAGAAAGATCACATTATCCTGTAGAGGATGGCGATAGAAACTTTTATTATGTAGACTCGTGTGATCTGATAATTCAGTCAACCCAGAGAAAGTATGCAATATACTGGACCCAGCAAAGCAACGATGATGAAGCAATTTTCGCTATGTTTCTATGCCCCTATGGTCATTTTGCATTAGGTAGCGATGGGCACAATTTATACTATCCCAAGGCGTTCGATGGAGCCAATCTAAAAATATGGAAAGATCCCGCAGATTCAGAGGAGTTGCTACAAACCAGTTACAGTCCAGAACCACCAAAGAACCAACATGGAGTGAAAAACTACGCAGATTACATGCCCTACAAGAACTACGAAAAGTTTAATGAAACCGAGAAACAGGGAGAGCCGGAAATAGCAACTATACCGAGCGATGGCTAGTTAAACCACTAAATATTGAGGGGGTATTAATAAAAAATGAAATATTATTTTGTTATTTTCTTTTTGGTATTAGCTATATTTTTAGTAGGTTGTAGCGGCGGAGGGATAACAACCCCTGCTACTGAAACGGAAGAGGAGAATTTTCAGGAAGTAGTGAATCTTCTTGATACACCAGAGAAGTTAGTAGACTATATGGCTAAGAACTTCAAGCATTACGTGGAGGTATATGGCGAACCTCCGGACGAGTACAATCCTTACCTGCCGGAAGATTTTTTCTACATTCGCGTAGGCAACTGTGAGGACTTCTCTGCATTCAGTTCATATGTATTGGACCAGCATGGCTATAATGTTTTCTTATTATATTATATGGGACTCTCCCACGAGAGTGGGGATATATACGGGCATACGATATCCGTCTTTTACAACGAAGATGGAAAACTAAAATATATCACTAATGTAGGTGGTCCTAATATGGAAACACTCTTCAATATATTTGGGCTCTTTGATACCGTAGAGCAGGTAATTGCTAGAGAAGAAGCGAGGACAGGTTGGCAAATTTTCTTATATGGTTTCCCCTATCGGGGAAGCGTGGGCGAACAGATGGAACCCCAAAGTTTTGAGGAAGCCATTAACCAACTCAGTAATCCATCCCAGATTCTCAATTACATGACCCATAACTTCCAGTTCAAGATAGACCCGACGCGTCCAACTCTGTCTCCACAACAGTTATTTCAAACCAAAGAGGGGAACAAGTACGACTTTGCTATCTTCATTTCCTACTTACTAGATCATAACAGCTACGAGACACAGATGCTACGCCTTGAATTTACCGAAAACGACATGGCAAATGGATATGACATAATAGTCATCTACCGGGATGTAGATAACAATCTTAAGTCGATAACCCACCATGGGGAACAGGTCATGAGAGTGTCTCAAACCTATAATTCCCTGGATGACCTAATCAGGCATGAGGAGAATGCGCGTTCCCTAAGTAGTTCATCTGAAGTAAGAGTCTATCGATATGGTTTTCTTGCCCCTGGGACAACCAACTTGATGCCGACCGAATGGACAACATTTCCTTCTGAGTAAGTATGAGAGACGTAAATTATCGGGCTTGCGGACTGCCTCGTCGGTATAACCAAATATTAAGACTTGTCGGGATTATAGCCCTACCCTGCTATGTTGAACCCGGAGAATGCTGATATAATCAAATCAGTGAAGGTGTATGTTATTTAGAAATAAATGGGGACACATCCCATTTTCTTAGATGGTTAATAATATGCTTTACTTTTAAATTAGATAAATAGGGGAGGCGTACCTAGTTAATAGTCCGGTAACTTTTGGGTTGTCCTGGAAGAAAAGAGAAGAGAAATAATAAAAGAGTGGATTGATTCCGTAAAGATTGAAGTGTGGTATAGAACCGCCTTCTGTCATATTTAAGATCTGGAAGTTTCTTAACCAGATGGTTGAGGCTTTAGGTTTTACTATAGATAGATGTCCTAAAGGAAGACCTTGTAAAAGGGAAAGTTAAATCATATATAAAATAGGATGTACCTATTTAAATTAAAGACGAATGTAATATCTGAAAATGCGGCCATAAAAAATAGGAGTAATCTATGACAAAATATGTAATCATTTTGCTATTTATAGCTTTATTTTTCTTATCTTCGATTTTTGCTGGACATGGTGGTTCGGAACCGATCAGCCAACTTGTATATGAACTCGGATCTCCTGGGACATCATGGCAAGATCGCCAGAAGGTAGAAGAAAGATTGAAGCAACTACCCAGCGATGAANTTCTTCCGATATTGCTTTTCGAGGTAGCCAAAGGCATGCCTGATGGGCCAATTTGGAGTAGTGCAGGACCGGACCACGACAAAGANGCCCCACCTGAATGGCAAGCTTACTACGCGGTATTCAGAGTCTGGGAATACCATCTTAAGGGTGCACCTTCTCAAGTTATGGGAGAGTTGCTCTTGACCCTTTTGAAGGGGGCAAATACTCCAGCAGCTAAAATTACTGTTATTAACGGACTTTTTNGGCATTGGATTCCAAAAGCAGAGAAANCGATCGCTTACTTGTTACAGGATTCAAGTGAAGACTATTNTGTGAGATGGTCTTCNGNTCAAGTTTTGCTAAGACATATAGGAATTGCATACCACGATAGAGTTTTAGAAATGGCGGAAACAGAATCCGGTCAGTCAAAATATCGACTGTTTGTCCTACTTGTAGAACCTCCTTATGCAAAGCGAACAGGAGTTGATTCGGATGTAGTGTGCTTGGGTTTTGAAATGATTGAAGAGGAAAGAAAAGCTGACCCTGACTATGATAGTACAGCTTATTTTATCACTAGATATCTTGAAACCTATTTGAGTCAGAGATTCGCTCCAGATCAATATCTTGAAAAATATCAAGATAAACAAGGTCTTAATGATAGTTTTTTTCGAGACACCGTAGACAATGCCTTAAAATGGTGGACAGAAAATATGCAAAAATATAACAAAGAAAAGTGAGATACCGTAGCTTCAAATAACACTTAGCTTGTGACTTATCCCGATTCATCGGGATTTATCCGAATGCCCAAAGACCTTTGAAACTCATAAAAGCCATTGAGAAAATAAGAAGTATACTATATAGAAGGTGATAAAAAAATGAAGCTGGGTAAAATGGAAAAGAGGGCTATGATCAGCCAAAAGCATGCCGAGCATGGTATTGAACACGTCGAAAGATTATTACGGTATGTAAGTTTAAAAGAAAATCAAAATTATCTCGAAGTGGGCTGTGGGAATGGACATGTATGTAAACATCTGGCCAGGAAATATCACTTGAAGGTTACGGGAACTGATGTTGATCCAGAGATGATTCAGTTTGCCAAGGAGAACATTGACGATATACCACATATTCGTTTCTTGGAAATGGATGTAACAAAAATGCATTTTGAGGATAACGAATTCGATATTGTTCTCTCCTTCGGGATTATGCATCATATAGGTGATTGGGAAAGGGCGTTGGAAGAAATAAGTCGGGTTTTAAAACCACAAGGGTTTTTTATTTTTGGTGATTTAGCATATTCAAAATTTACCACTAGAATTTTTAAACCTATCGCAAAGAATTATGGTGTTTATACTATTGATGACCTAATCCATTGTTTAAGAAGAAATAACTTTGAAATTATTTATAGAGAAGAACCTAAAGGGGTAATAATGAAATATTACAGCCTAGTATTTCAGAAAATAGAGTGAAATTATAAGAGTAAGGAGGGAAATCATGTCGCTTATACCGGTCTTTGAATTAGGTTTATGGAATGCCTGGATTTTCATACTTTTAGTTCTCTTACCTCTTCCTTTAATGGGTTTATTTCGTAAAAGCGTATTTAAAAAAACAGCTTCTATTCATGCTTCTATTCTTACTGAGACGGAGAATAAGATTTTCATTTTCTCAAAGATAATTATGTTATCAGTCTTTATCTACTCTATTTTCCTACCGTTACAATTAGGGATGATATGGTTTTCCATAGGTCTGCCTATTTACTTATTGGGATTAATTTTGCAGACGATTGCTTGGGTGAATGTTGCTCCAGTCCAGTTGATGAACCCGTTACCAAAGGATTATATCGTTATTCAAGGCATCCTATGTATGTTACTCTACAGCTAATATTTATAGGTACGGGTATAGCTTCAGCTTCATGGCTTTTTTTATTGCTTTCTATCATATTAATAATTACGCATTTTTATAATGCAATTCCCGAAGAACGCGAATGCCTTGAGGCATATGGGAATGCATATCGTGAATATATGAACAGGACTCCAAGATGGGTAGGAATACCGAAATCGAGGAAAATTGATTAATTTGCCACTTCGTTCGCACTATCGCCTAACAGTGGATAAAAAGCAAAATTTCATTTTGCCCAAATTGCCTTCGGCAACTTCTTTTATCCGCGAACCGTTAGATGAAATTGTGGTGCAAAGGTATAAGAATGAATAAATTTAAGATTGGATTACTACAAATTGTTTCTGAAGATAATGACCAAGAGAAAAACCTAATAAAAGGACTTAAATATTGTGAGGATGCTGCAAATCATGAATGTGATCTTGTCCTTTTCCCTGAAATGTGGAATGTCGGATATTCTTTTCCAGAAGATAAAGGGCTACTGAAAAAATATGCAATTACTAAAACAAGCGATTTTCTTGAACGTTACAGAGAAGCTGCTATTAAATTAGAAATTGCTATTGCCATTACATATATGAAATCTGAAAATAATCAATTTTACAATACAATCACAATTATTGATAAAAAAGGAAAAGAAATCTTAGAGTATTCCAAAGTTCATACGTGTGATTTTTCAAAAGAAAGTATTCTTACCCCAGGGAATGATATCCCTGTAAGTAGCTTAGAGATAAAAAATGATAATATAAAACTCGGTGCAATGATTTGTTTTGATCGAGAACATCCAGAAACTGCTAGAATACTTGCTATTAAAGGAGCAGAGATTATTGTAGTTCCCAATGCTTGTGAAATGGAACAGAATAGGATTGCTCAACTACAAACAAGAGCATTTGAAAATATGGTAGGGATAATATTGGCAAATTATGCGTCTCCTCAAGAAAATGGAAACTCAATAGCATTTGATGGAATGGCTTTTGATAGTAAAGGAAAATCGAGAAATACAAAAATATTTGAAGCTGGAAGTAAAGAAGGTTTATATTGCGTGACATTTGATATAGCTGAACTTAGAAAATATAGAAAAAGAGAGGTTTGGGGAGATACTTTCAGAAAACCCAGTTTATACAAGAAGCTTATAGATGATGCTCCAATCAAAGAATTTAGACGTTCTACATCAAGGAGATAGTAAAAGTACAGCACCGCAACTTCATATAAGGGGAGAAAGAGGGGTCTCAACATTTGACATAACTTCTTTCTGGGATTGGAATTAATGTAACAGCGGACCTTCTTTTTTGAAAAAAAGCAGGATTTTTAAAACTTATGTTGTATATAAAATATATAATACATGAAATATTTCATGTAACCAAAAATGTGACAAAGACCGTCCTCTGTTACATATCGATGATTATATTGTATTAAAATCATTAATACAAGGAGGGAAACTATAATGAAAAAAGTAAAGTTAGGAATTATTGGTTGTGGAATTGCTGCTCAAAGTTTACATTGGCCTGCATTACAAAAACTAAAAGATGAATTCGAAATTACAACTATTTGTAATCATACTGAAAAAAAAGCCAAAGATTTTTCTAAAATGTTGGGTGGGGTACCTTATGTTCTTGATTATCACCATCTTCTACAAAGAGCTGATGTAGAAGCTGTAGATATAGTTCTTCCTATTCAGCTTAATTATCAAGTTACTAAGGATGCCTTAGAAGCCGGTAAACATGTAATAGTGGAAAAACCCTTAGCTGCTAATTTGTCAGAAGCTAAAATGATGTTAGATTTTGAAGATAAATATTCCCTGGTTATGATGGTAGCTGAAAATTACCGTTATCGCTCCATCTTTCACCGGGTTAAAAATTATTTAAATCAAGGTACAATTGGAGAGCCTTATGCCGTCTTTTGGAATAGCTTTATCCTGATTGACTTGAAGAACAATAAATATGCTCAAACAAAGTGGCGTATAAATCACCAATATAAGGGAGGATTTGTTACTGATGGAGGAGTTCATTATATAGCAGCCTTGAGAGATTTATTCGGAGAAATTAATCATGGGATTGCTTTTACCAAGAGGGTAAATCCTCATATTGGGGAAATGGATTCTATGAGTTTTCAATTCCACACAGATAAAAATATTTATGGGGTGCTTAATACATTTTATAGTTCAAAAGGTTATGAACAAGATTGTATTTTAATTTCTGGCTTAGAAGGCAGTATTTTAATTGAGAATAATAAACTTACTTTGAGAAGCGAAGAGGGAATAACATCTGAGGAAGTAATAGAAGATGACCAGGGGTATAAAGAAGAGTTTGAAGATTTTTATAGAGGTATACGTTTAGGGAAAAAAGTA
>ASPC01000114.1 GCA_000405345.1 Atribacteria bacterium SCGC AAA255-N14 | reverse complement strand
GGGGGGAATATACTTTCTGATTTTGCTTTAGCCTTGTTTATAGGTATGATTGCCGGGACTTATTCTTCAATTTTTATTGCCAGTCCCTTATTATTAGAGTGGAATAAAATATTTAAGATACACCAAAAAGGTATTAGAATTACTGAAAAAAAGGGCAAAAAATAAATTCAAAATATATTAGTATCGCGTGAAGAAAATAGAAGTCAGAATTCAGAATCAGGAGTCAGAATTTAGGATAAATTCATATCTCAGTATCTCGCTAAGAATTAGTTAGTTGGTTAGTTAGTTACCTAGTTAGCTGGCTTAGGGAAGGGAAGATAGAAGCCAAAAGCCTAATTCGTACCTAGTGTCTCGTGAATCGTATCCAGTAAAAAACAAAAAGTTAAAAAGATTAAAATAACTAAAATTTGCATATTGGAGTTTTTTCTTACGCGATACGCAATACGCATCACGCAATACGAGAAATGAGAAAGGAGCACAAATAAAATAGAGTGGAACATATCAAAAGAAGATAAGAAATTACAATCAGAGTTATCCAAAGAATTAAATATCTCTCCAATTTTAGCCCAATTACTAATAAACAGAGAAACAAAGGAAGTTTTAAGTGCTAGAAAATTCTTAAAGGCAGATCTTAAAGACTTGAGAGATCCTTATATCTTCCAAGATATGGAAAAAGCTGTTGACAAAATACTAAGAGCGATAAACGACAATGAAAGAATATTGATTTACGGAGATTACGATGTTGATGGAATAACCAGTGTCGCCTTATTGTTTACGATTTTAAGAGAGTTTACCACCAATTTGTACTACTATATACCTAATCGCTTTCAGGAGGGATATGGACTAAATGAAGAGGCCATAGATATTGCTTTTAAAAATAATATCAAACTAATTATTACTGTTGATTGTGGAATTAGTTCTATTTCTGAAATAGAGGAAGCAAATAATTATGGTATAGATGTTATAGTTACCGATCATCATCAACCTCAAAAAGAACTTCCTTCTGCAATAGCAATAATAAACCCCAAATGCGATACCAATTATCCTTTTAAGGAATTAGCAGGAGTGGGTGTAAGTTTTAAAGTGGCCCAAGCCCTATATTCAAAATTGAAAAAAAACCAGGATGATTTATGGAGTCTGCTTGATTATGTTGCATTGGGGTCGATTGCTGATTCAGTCCCTTTTATCGATGAAAATCGTATTTTAATCAAACACGGATTAAAGGCACTTAATCAAACCAAGAAAGAAGGTTTGAAGGCGTTAATAATGGAGAGCGGAGTAAATTATGGTAATTTAGGTACTAAAGAAGTTAATTTTGCTCTTGCTCCCCGAATAAATGCAGCAGGAAGATTAGACGACCCTAAATTAGCCTTAGAATTGTTGCTAACTGATTCTGAATATAAGGCTAAATATTTATCCCAAAAATTAAGTGAAATAAACAAACATAGACGGGAAATTGGAGATAATATTTTAAGAGAAGCCAGGGAATTTGCTTCCATACAAGTAAAAGAAGAAGGAAATAAAGTATTGGTTCTTGAATCAGAAAATTGGAATCAGGGGGTAATCGGCATAATAGCCTCCAGATTAGTAGATGAATTTAATCGTCCTGCAATTATTATTTCTAAAAAAGATGGGACAGCAAAAGGTTCAGGAAGGAGCATTAAAGGTTTTCATTTATATAACGTTTTGGAATCGTGCCAGGACATTTTAATAAATTTTGGGGGGCATGAGTTAGCCGCAGGTATCACTATAGAGTCTAATAAAATTCCCGAGTTTAAATCAAGGATAAATAAAATATCTCAAGATTTCATTAAAGAAGATGATATAAGTCCAGAATTAAAAATAGACGTTCAGATTTCACTAAGCGATATTAATTTTGGTTTGGTAAAAGATATTAGTGTTCTAGAGCCATTTGGAATTGGGAACCCTCAACCTGTCTTTTGTAGTTACAAAAACATAATATCTGATTGGAGGCTGGTTGGTGGAAAGAGGGAGCATTTAAAAATAAGAATTAAGGAAGAGAACAGAACATTAGAAGGGATAGGATTTAAATTAAGCAGAATAGGAAACCAAATATTTTCTGAAAACAAAGTGGTAGATTTAGCTTTTAATATCGAATTAAATAAGTGGAATGGAACAGAAAAAGTTCAATTAAATATAAAAGATATAAAAACTATTATTTAGGAGGCAGATAAAAGTGATAGATTTAAAAGAAAAAATTAGAAATATTCCGGATTTTCCAGTAAAAGGCATCCAATTTAAAGATATTACTACTCTGTTGAAAGATAAAAAAGCATTCAAATACAGTATTGATGAGATAACTAAGCATTGCAGTAAATACCAAATTGATTATATTGTAGGAATAGAAGCTCGCGGTTTTATTATAGGTGCTCCAGTGGCTTATCAATTAGGGATCGGATTTTTGCCTGTTAGAAAGCCAGAAAAACTACCCAGTGAGGTGGAGAAGGTATCTTACGAATTAGAATATGGGGAAGGTATTTTGGAAATGCATAAAGACGCTGTAGATAGCGGAGATAAGATTATGGTTATTGATGACCTTCTTGCTACAGGTGGTACCACTGTTGCAGTATTTGAACTAATTGAAAAATTAGGAGGAAAGGTTATAGGTGCTTCCTTTATAATTGAACTTGAATTTTTAAATCCTCGGGAGAAATTAGAAGGATATGATGTTTTTTCTCTGGTACAATATAGTTAGTGTATAGCATATTTGGTTAGCTGGTTAAGAAAACAAATTCAAGAGAGAAAATTGGTTTTTTGTTTATAGTTTTTCCTTTTTAGATAAAATCAATCTGTTGTTGGTTATGAGTTTTCAGTTTTTTGGAGTATACAATATACCTCTACGTGCTTTCTGGAAACTCGAAACCTGCAACTTTTAACCTGTGTTTTAACTGGAAAACTTGCTAATCAGTAAACCGGATAACTAATAAACTAACTAACCAGGTAACTACACTTCGAGCAAAGAAGGTGGGGTTATTTCTCAATTAACTTTAATAAGATATATTTTAAAAAAAATACCACAATATGCCCCTCAAGCTGATTTGGACTTGGTAAAAAAAGCCTATAGATATTCTGCAAAAGCCCATCAGAAACAAAAGAGGTATTCCGGAGCACCTTACACCTCACATCTTTTAGAAGTAGCTAAAATATTAGCTAATTTGGAGCTTGATGTAATTACTATTGCAGCGGGGATTTTGCATGACATAGTAGAAGATACCGATACCTCATTATCTTCCATTGAAGAAGAGTTTGGCGAAGAAATAGCAATGTTGGTTAACGGTGTTACCAAATTAAGTAAAATTTCTTTTAAAACGCGAGAAGAGCAGCAAGCTGAAAATTTTCGTAAAATGTTTTTGGCTATGGCAGAAGATGTAAGAGTTATTTTAATAAAATTGGCAGACCGCTTGAATAACATGAGAACCCTACAATATGTACCACCCCACAAGAGAGTAAAAATAGCTCAGGAAACACTGGAAATTTATGTACCTATCGCCAATAGGTTAGGTATTTCCAGGGTTCGGTGGGAGCTAGAAGACCTTTCTCTGCGTTATTTAGAGCCAATAAAATATAGAGAGGTAGTTAACAGAATTGCAAAAAATCGCCTGGAAAGAGAAAATTATGTCGAATCAATTAAGGAGATTATAAAAGAAGAGATAGAAAAAGTAAAAATAAAGGCGGAAATTCAAGGTCGCCCGAAAAATATTTATAGCATTTATAAAAAGATGGAAAAAGGGGGAAAAGATTTTTTCCAGATATATGATTTAATTGCAATTAGGGTAATTTGCAACTCTGTCAGGGATTGTTATGCGGTTTTGGGGTTATTACATTCAATTTGGAAACCCATGCCTGGTAGATTTAAAGACTATATTGCTATGCCTAAATCAAACATGTATCAGTCTTTGCATACTACAGTAATTACCCCTAAGGGTGAGCCTTTAGAAATACAAATTCGCACCGGGGAGATGCATAAAACTGCTGAATATGGAATAGCTGCTCATTGGAAATATAAGGAAAAAGTTGATTTAAAAAAGGATAAGAAATTAGAAGAGAGACTTTCCTGGTTGAGGCAGATATTAGAATGGCAGAAAGATTTGAAAGATCCTAAAGAATTTATGGAAAACTTAAAAATAGGCCTTTTTCAGGATGAAGTTTTTACTTTTACTCCCAAGGGTGATGTAAAGATATTGCCTTCAGGTTCCACCCCTATAGACTTTGCCTATCTTATTCATACAGATGTAGGTCATAGATGTGTGGGGGCTAAAGCTAACAAAAAGATAGTCCCTTTAGATTTTAAATTGAAGAGCGGAGATATTGTAGAGATATTAACTTCTAAATCAAGCCGGGGGCCCAGTAGAGATTGGCTAAAAATTGCCAAGACATCAGGGGCAAAAAATAGGATTAGAATCTGGTTTAAAAAGGAGATGCGGGAAGAGAATATTCAAAAAGGGAAAGAATATTTTGAAAAAGAGATGGAAAAATACAAGATTGAATCCTCTCTTGAGCTTACTAAAAAGTTAAAAGAAGTGAGTATTGAATTAGGTTTTACCGAACCAGAATCAATGTTTGAAAATATTGGGTACGGTAAATTAACCGCTTATCAGGTTTTATCTAAAATAATCCCCCAAGAAAGAATCTTTCCAATTATTCCCTTGGTTAAAACAAAAAAAAGAATCGATCAAGGAATAAGAGTTCAAGGAATCAATGATATGATGATAAGATTTTCTCGATGTTGTAATCCCGTTCCCGGTGATAAAATAATTGGTTATATTACCAGGGGGAGAGGTGTATCCATACATAAGGTAAACTGTTCTAATGTAGATTTTATTTCTGCTGAAAAAGATCGGTTGGTCAAAGTAGAATGGATAAAGACAGAAGAGCTGTTTTATCCGCTAAAAGTAAAAATAGTTGCTGATGACCGCCCAAATTTAGTTTCCGATATTTTGTTAATTTTTTCCAGCCTTAAAATTACAGTCAGTGCCATAAATGCCATAACTGATAAAAATAATATTGCTTATATAGATGTAACACTTTCTATCAACAATATTGATCAACTTCAAGAAATAATAAGGAAAATAAAAAAAATAAAAAGCGTATTAACCGTAAAGAGAGTAATAACTTTTTAATTAATAAAGTATAAAGAAAAATCTTTTATCCGAGGGACAAATAATGAGAGCAGTAGTACAGAGAGCAAAAAAAGGGTCAGTAGAGATTGAAGAAAAGGAAATAGGGAAAATAGAAAAGGGCCTGGTAATCCTTTTAGGAGTGGGCCAGAACGATACTGAAAAGGATGCAGAATATCTGGCTGAAAAAATAGTGAATTTACGTATATTTGAAGATAAAGAGGGAAAGATGAATCTTTCCGTGAAAGATATAAATGGCCAGATTTTGGTCATATCTCAATTTACTTTATACGGGGATTGTAAAAAAGGAAGGCGCCCAAGTTTTATTTCTGCGGCTCTTCCTGATAAAGCAGTAAAATTATATGATTATTTTGTAAAATCTATAAAAAATTATGGTCTTAAAATTGAAACCGGAGAATTTCAAGCCATGATGTTGGTAAAAATTTACAATGATGGCCCGGTTACCATTCTTTTGGATAGCGAAAAGTTAATTTAGAAATACATCAACCTTTTTAGGGAGAAATTATAATGAAATTACCTCTTATTATTGGACATAGAGGAGCAAAAGGAATTGCTCCTGAAAACAGCCTTTCTGGTTTTAAAAAAGCAGTTGAGTTAGGAATAGATGGAATAGAATTGGATGTGCACCTTACTAAAGATGGGAAGTTAGCCGTAATTCATGATATGGATTTAAAAAGGCTGAGCGGACTAAAAATTCCTATTAAGCAGTTTACTTTTGAGGAATTAAAAAAATACGATATTTCTGAGTTGTTTACTAAAAATCAAGAAAAAAATTTGGAAAAATTACCGGAAGAGAAGAAGTATTTTTTAGAATTAAGAAAAATTCAGTCCGATACATTTTACCTGAATGTTTATGAGCAATTGACTAAGAAAAAAATTAGCTTTTATTTGCATTGGGATGACAAACGGTTTGGTGAAGTTAGAAAGCTTTTTTCCCCAAGAAATGATGGAAAGAAGGTTTGTTTCAGACAATTAAAAATTAAAAAGAGGGACATGCTTGACTTAGAAAAAGACAAGGTGAGAGAGTATCACAATGAACAGATACCTTTACTTAGAGATGTACTTAAAATATTAAAAGGAAAACTTTCTGTAAATATAGAAATTAAGGGAGGGGAAAAGGTTTATCCGGGTATTGTAGATAAATTAGTAAAAGAGACAAAGAGTTTCGGATATAACAATATTCTTTTTTCTTCTTTTGATAGAGATACGGCAATCTTGCTAAAAGAGAGATATCCTGAACTTAAAGCAAATGGACTATATGCTAAATGGATAAATCCCGAAAGATATATTAATGGACTGGATGGGTTAAACCCACATGCCTTTTTGTGCAAAGAAAAACTTATTTCTTGTTTGCATCGGATGGATAAAACAGTGTATGTATGGACGGTCGATAGAGATATAGATATGGTACGATTTATTTTATATGGCGTAGATGGAATTATTACTAATTATCCTCAGATTCTAAAAAAAATAAACAAAGTGATGCAATCTCTTTTAGAAGATTTCCAATAATGGATTTCTCTATCCGAGAAGGTAAAAACTGTTTAATAATTTGAATTATTCATAGAGGAGTCTATTAAACGAAAGGATTATAGAAGAAATGTTTCTAAAAAGATTAGTAGTAGGAGCATTAGAAACTAATTGTTATTTAATTAGTTGTAAAATAACTAAAAAGGCAGCGGTAATTGACCCGGGAGGAGAAGATGAGGTAGATTTAATTTTAGACCTTTTACAAAAAAATAATTTTGATTTAAAATATGTTATAAATACCCATGGGCATATCGATCATATTGCCGGTAATAATTTGCTTAAAGCCAAGACCGAAGCTTTATTATTAATCCATAGCTTAGATGCTGATATGTTAGTTGATGCCAATAAAAATTTTTCTTCCTCTATGGGTAAAGAAATATGCTCACCTCCCGCAGATAAGCTTTTAGAAGAGGGAGACGAGATATCTTTAGGCAGATTAAATTTAACAGTAATTCACACACCGGGTCATACACCGGGGGGAATTTCTCTTGTTTTAAATAATATTGTCTTTACGGGTGATACTTTATTTGCCGGTGGTATTGGCCGAACCGACCTGCCCGATGGTTCTTACCAAGATTTAATAAAATCAATCAAGGGGAAATTATTGCTTTTAAGTGATGATAAGATAATTTATCCAGGTCATGGCCCGGATTCGACTATAGGTGAGGAGAGAAGGACAAATCCATATATAAAAAATTGACCGATTCTCCAATTTGCCAATTTACCAATTAATTAGTCCTTAGCATTAAATACAAGCTTTAGTTCTTGTTTTTTAGTTTTTATAGACTTGAAAATATTAAACCATTACTTATTTCACATCACTCATTACTGTATTTTATTCACTAAATACTAATTAAAAGAAAGGGGTACGAAGAATGAATTATGGAATAAAAGATATTAGTTTGGCTGAAAAAGGGAAAGATAAAATTGAATGGGCTGAAAAACAGATGCCAGTTCTTTTAAGTATAAGAAAAAGATTTAGTAACGAAAAACCTCTAAAGGGAATTAGAATATCTGCTTGTCTTCATGTGACTACCGAGACAGCTAATTTGGCAATAACCTTGAAAGAAGGAGGTGCGGAAGTATATTTATGTGCTTCCAATCCTTTAAGTACTCAGGATGATGTAGCGGCCTCTCTGGTTAAAGATTTTAGAATTCCAGTATTTGCTATCAAAGGAGAGGACAAAGATACTTATTATCAACATATTGAAAAAGTGCTAAGTTGTAAGCCTAATATCACTATGGATGATGGAGCTGATCTGGTTTCCACTATTCATTCTCAAAAGAAAGAACTAATTAAAGATGTCATTGCTGGTACTGAGGAAACCACTACCGGAGTTATCCGATTAAGAAGCATGGAAAAAGATGAAGCTTTAAAGTTTCCGATTATTGCGGTAAACGATGCACAGACTAAATATCTCTTCGATAATAGATATGGTACCGGACAGAGCACCATCGATGGCTTGTTGAGAGCGACCAATATTCTAATTGCCGGTAAAATATTTGTAATTTGTGGTTATGGCTGGTGTGCTCGAGGTTTGGCGAAAAGAGCCAATGGTATGGGCGCCCAGGTGGTAATTACCGAAGTCGATCCCATGAAAGCTTTGGAAGCAGTAATGGACGGTTATCGGGTTATGCCCATAAAAGAGGCAGCCAAAATCGGAGATATTTTTATAACCTTAACTGGTGATATAAACGTAATATCAGCAGAAGAATTTCCTTTAATGAAGGATGGAGCAATTTTGGCTAATTCGGGGCATTTTAATGTAGAGATTAACGTAGAGGCTTTAAAAAGTTTGGCAGTAGGTAGAAAAAACATTAGAGAATATATAGAGGAATATACTTTAAAAAATGGGAAGAAAATAAATCTTTTAGCAGAAGGGAGACTGTTGAATTTATCTGCCGCTGAAGGACATCCGGCAAGCGTGATGGATATGAGTTTTGCCAATCAGGCTTTATCCGCTGAATATTTGGTAAAAGAAGGGGAAAATTTACAGAAAAAAGTTTATTGCGTTCCCGAGGTTATTGATAAGGAGATTGCCAGATTAAAATTAGAATCGATGGGAATAAAGATTGATAGACTTACCGAGGAACAAGAAAGATATCTTTCTTCCTGGCAGATGGGAACCTGATTCGTATCGCGTATATCGTATATCGTATTGCGTAAAAAATGCAGTGATAAGTGATGAGTGATATGTAAATAGTGAATAGCATAATAACGGGTAGTGTTTAGCGTATAGGAGCGGGTAAATAAGTGTAAGTAAAATACAAGATATATTAGTCCTTAATTTTAATACAATTTTTAGTTATCATTATACAGCATACAGCGAAAAGCGAAAAACAATAACTTAAAACTCAAAGCTTTTTTTCGTGTCTTGTGTAGCGTATTGTGATATCAGCATGTAACATATAGTTTTTAGAGAGCTCGATTCATCAAACCACTTGTATTTTTTCCTTGACTATATACTCGATACTCAATACTATATACTGTTTCTCTACGCTAAACGCTGCACGCTCTACGCTATAATATTTACTCGATACTCGATACTCGATACTATATTAGGAATTTTACGAATTAGGATTAGTATGAATAATCAAAGTATGATAGAATATATAAAAGAAGGGTTGCTTAATTTTGTTTTTCCCTTAGATTGTAAGGTATGTGAAAAGCCTATCCGAGAATCTAAAGGATATTCAATTTGTGAGGATTGTTTTAAAACCATTGAGTTAATCGAAAGACCTTATTGCGTAAAGTGCGGAAAACCTTTAATACCTACAGATTTTTTTAAACAAAACAGAGAAATCTTATGCCTTGACTGTAAAATAAAAAAATATTCCTTTGAGTTCTCTCGTTCTATGGGAATATACGATAAAGTATTAAAAAAATGCATTCATCTCTTTAAATACTACGGAGAGAAAAAGTTGGCTAAGCCATTAGGAAAGTTAATGGTGGATTATTTGTTAAAAAATAATGAATTTGAAAATAAATTTGACTTAATTATCCCCGTTCCTTTACATAAGAATGATTTAAATAAAAGAGGATTTAATCAGAGTGTTTTACTGGGTAAAGTTATAGGAGATTATTTTTCTGTTCCGGTTGGAGAAAGTGTTTTAATAAAGAAAAAGTTAACCCCTTTTCAGGTTAATTTATCCAGGAAAGAAAGGGAGAAAAATATTCTTAGAGCTTTTTCGGTAGAGAAACCAGAAGAAATTAAAGGGAAAAATGTTCTAATTTTGGATGATGTGTTTACTACCGGGGCTACTGTAGAAGAATGTGCTAAAGAGTTAATGAAAGCTCGAGCTAAGAATATATTTGTTTTAACTTTATCCCGTACCGTATAAAGCTCATATGCCGCCTCTCCTTAGAGCTGTGGTTGAAAGTCGAAGCCAGTCGCAGGCGAAACGACCCACGTAAGGTAACTTTGGTTACTGAGCATGGTGCGGCTTTGGAGTAAGTCCTGCCTTAACCCTAACAGGTTAGAACAATAAGAGAAGAGTAGTAGTGAAGGATAAAGTTCTTGAGCAAACCTCTCAGCAGGCGAGTGTGGGGGCAAAGACCAGGTCAGTCTAAGGAAAGGCGGATAAAATATTTAAATAATTAATGAAGGGAAAACAATTAGAAGTTAAAGGGGAAAATTAAATTAAAAATATTTAAAAAAAATTTAAAATAAAAAAGGGTTTTCGGTTTAGACGGAGAATATATATATTAAGTAAAATAAACTATTACTAAGGAGGAAAAAGGTATGAAAATTATTTTCAAAGGGAAACATATTGAAGTGACAGATGCGATACGTAATTATATTGAAAAAAGATTAAGCAAGATCGAGAGACATTTTGATCATATCTTAGAAGTAATAGTAACTTTAAGTGTAGAGAAGAGCAGACAGATTGTCGAAGTGACTTTACAAACCAATAGGGCTTTGATTAGAGCAGAAGAAGAAACAGATGATATGTATACTTCCATAGATAAAGTGGCAGATAAATTAGAAAGACAGATAAAGAAATATAAAGAAAAATATTTTCAGAAACCTCACCCCGGCACAGAAAAAATAGTATTAGCTAACAAAGAGATTGATGTTGAAGATAGCGAGCCGGATAAGATTGCCAAAATTGTAAAGACTAAAAGATTTGCTATTAAACCGATGTCAGTAGAAGAAGCGGCAATGCAAATGGATTTATTGGGACACAATTTTTTTGTTTTTGCAAATGATAATACCAATAAAGTTAATGTTCTGTATAAAAGAAGAGACGGGAATTTCGGGCTGATTGAGCCGGAATTTTAAGGAGGAATCTATGGAGAAAAATAAATTAAATACATTTCGTAATTTTATAATTCCCCGGCGTTTTAATTACGAGGTAGGGGACATAGAAAAATCGTTAAAAGATCTAAGCGATATTCTATTTGCAAAAATAGTATTATCAGAAGATGGGGATATAAAAGAAATTCATATAATTACTAAAGATTCTTCCAACCCCAAAGGAATTACCCGGGATATTGAATCGTTTTTATTAGCTAAATATAATATTCAAGTAGATTATAGGAAAATTAGTATAGCACAAGTAAAGGATAAAGAAATAAAAGATGAGCAAATAAAGGAAGAAGAATCAGAATCTTCTTTAAGACTTAAATTCTCTGATATTAAAGTGGGAGCTATCGGTAATCAGTTTGAAGTTTGTGTACAATTAGAAAGTAACGGAAAAATATATGAAGGTAAAGTATCTGGAAAAAATTGGGAAGAAAATCGGGAATATTTGGTGGCTAAAGCTGCCTTAGAGGGGATAAGCTCTTGTTTAGAGGGCTCAATTTTCTT
>ASPC01000113.1 GCA_000405345.1 Atribacteria bacterium SCGC AAA255-N14 | reverse complement strand
TACAATATTATATTTTATTTTATATTTGCTTTTCTGTGAGGATATCAATTTAAAATTCGCACTGTCTTATAAAATACCACGTTTATTTTAAAAAAACCTTACTTTTGTGAAAATAATTGCGGAATGTATCAGTCTTTAGTGAATGATATTAGATGAAAGAGAGAAGATAAATTACCGCTTTCAAGGGAACGAAAGAAGGAAAAGATGAGATTACCGCGCTTTCTTCGAAAGCTCACGATAATAGAAGAACTAATATTAACCATATTTACTTACAAATGGGAAAAATGTGTAAAGTCTGTGGGAAAATATCTCCTTGAAAGCCTTATATTACAAGGCTTTCAGACTGCTAAAAATAGAGTTTTTCGCTCTTTTTTGCCTTATTTCCTCCATATTTTAGAAGCGCTACCAACATCCCATATAACAAAAAAACGCATAAACCCTTGTATTTTCTACGTTTCAAAGACTTACTATTTTTTCCTATGAAAACTGATAATCCTCTAATTCTATATATACTTATCTACCTTATTTAGCTAAAAATCGGTTTTCCATTTCGCTCTTTTTTTAATTACAATATCCTCTATAATGTTTAGAAAAGTCTTATATAATAAGGGTTTCAGATGGGCAATAAACTATAAGAGAAAAAAGAAAAAACATTTAGAATCTGGACTTATCAGACTCCTTATCAAAAATTAGAAAAAGTGACTGAATTATTAAGCTAATGCAACCGTTGTAGTGCGTTTTTATTGTCATTCAATTTATTTATTTTGTTTTTCGCTTCAAAACAATTAATTCAAAAGTCAAAATGGCTAATAAAGAACCTAAGCCACTTGCAAAAATATCAAATGAGTCATAGTGTGTACTAGCTCCCCACATAGGTTTAAATTCTTCAATAGTCAATATTACAAATATTAGTAAAGAACTTAGGTAAACAATAAGGCGACCATATTTTGGCTCCCTTATCACGACTACATTTACAAAAGCAAGGCTGATCATATACGCAGCTATGAAATTTGGAAAACTTCCGGTTAAAACTTTTATAATTGGTGTATTAGAATATAAGGGCCTTAAAAATTCTTTATTTAAGGAAACTAATCCAAATAAAAGAGCAAATAATAATAAATTAATTACTATCATTTTTTGTGTGCTTTTTCGATTCATTTTACCGTTTGTTTAGTCCAACTCCACTTACTAAAATATACTAATATTCTGTGTGTCAGGGACGGTTGTTCATGCTCAGTAATTAAGTAACTTATTTGTTTGATTGATTGTAACTACTTTTTTTCACACATCATCATATCTGATACTTTTACATCGGGATGGTGATATCTTTTCCCGTGCGATGTTTTACTACCGAACTGTATTGCCTCTTTTGGACACCATTGCAGGCATGCAAAACATTGTTCACAATGGTGCTGCCATACAGGACTGCCATCAACCATTTTAATATTTTGAACCGGGCAAATCTTTGAACAAATACCACATCTATTGCATTTATTATCACATCTGAAGCCATAGTCCATCAACTGCAGACTTTCCTGAAAAGGTAGGTTTGTATGTCCTTTAAAACCTGCAATCTTCAGCCATACCGTTTTTCCTAATATTTCTTTTAGGTTGAGAAAATCAACCAGGTGTTCGACTATTTCTGCGCTGGTTTCAAATTCGCCTTTTTTTCGGGCGTGAACAAATTCATATATACTTTCAAGTTTCTTCTTCTAATTGGTGAATAGTTCTTGCTGTTTTTCTATGGCAATCTCTCTTAGTACAAAGGATTTGAAAAACCCACTTAGTACAAAAGAAGGGGTAATATAGTTATAGGGCATGTTCACGGCAAACCCCGCAGCAAGTTTACCACCGCACGATTTAATCATTTTATCTAAATATTGTATGGCCAGACATGGACTGTCTCCGTATGTACAAACTCCAAATATGTACTTTTTGTCTAAGCTATTCATTTTAGTTACAAATCTTCTGATGATAAAAGGGATATCTCCATGATAAACCGGAAAAACAATACCGATTAACTCCGCATCGGTATCTATATT
>ASPC01000112.1 GCA_000405345.1 Atribacteria bacterium SCGC AAA255-N14 | reverse complement strand
AAAAGTAGTGGATGAATTTTTGATATGAGGTTTGTGACTGGAAAATATTTATTTAAAACTCAAATTGTAAACCTATTTTAATTTCAGTACCGCTCTTTTCTAGTTCATAGGTGTTTATCTCAGCAGTAAAGGATAGATCCGGTTTAAATTGATAATCAATATCCAAACTCCTTTCGCTAAATCCATCAAGAGAAGTAGAATAGGTAAGAAACAGGTCTTCGGTAATACTTTTACCTACTTCTATTCCGAATGTTTTAAAATTTAAATCGTAAAAGGGAGAAGTTTCACCATTTTCTTTAAATATAGTTTCTATTCGGAAAACATCTAACCCAAGATAATTAGCAATCTGATTTTCAGCTCTTCTGAGAAAATTAATGCTTAGACCTTGAAAAATTAAATTAAAAATTTCTTCCCTTAATAATTCATCAATCTCTCCCTCTGATAGGCCGATAATATTTTTATTTAAAGTTAATAAAGAAATAATTTCTGCCTCAGATAAAGCAGGTTTGGAAGAGAGTGATATTTGAGGAGCAGAAAGATTTCCGGAAATTTTTAAAAAGACAGTAACTTGGTTTACTTTAGTATTAGCTTTAATATCCAGAAGTACATCAGGACCAGTAAATTCATTCAGTAATAATTTACCTTCAGTAAATTGGAATTTTTGTTCAAGGAATACAAAATATCCTTTTCCAACTGTTAATTGCCCGGTGAAAATGGGCTGAGGTAAATCCCCTTGAATTTTTATTTCTCCATCTAATTTTAAATCTAAATTAGGAGCTTTAAACTGAAAATTTTTTAAAATTTTAACGGAAAGATCCACGCTGCCTTTTAAACGCATTAAAGAATCATTTTTCTCAGGGATAAATTGATTACCCGGTTTCCAATTTAATTCTCCTTCAGAGAAAATAAATTCTCCTTTTATTTGAGGGGAATCGATAGACCCATTAATTTCAGCCAGGAAATTCGTTTGGGCAGTTAAAATATCTCCATAGATTAATGTCCCTCCTTCATTCAATATTTTAATTCTAAGATCATCAGGTTGAAAATTAGCTAATTTAAAATCTCCGGAAACATAAATTAAATTATTATCCAGTATAAAAGTCATTTGGGGAATTTTTACCAAATTATTAACAATTTCAACTTTAGTTTCTATTTTATCTAACTTAATCGGGATAGAGGTTAATTCTAAACTTCCCTGATTAAGGGTAAGATGTCCATTAAAGATAGGCTCACCGACAGTGCCGGATAAATTTAAAATAAGATTAGTGATCCCCTGAGCTTGTCTAAAGTTTCTATCCCAAAATATCTGTATGAAACTTAAATCGGTATTTTCCAAACTGACTTTAAAGTTCAAAGGTAACTGATTAAAGTCTTGATCTTGGTCCCCTTTTTTTTCAGAGACAATAAAAGGAAAGGGTATCTTACCTTGAGCTTTAATTTGAAAATCCTTTTGGTAAGAGATGATTAATTCCTGTATTTCCAGATTGCCCTCTTTCCAGTTAATCTTACTTTGAAGATCCTCAAATTTAAAATTACGGAAGGTGCCGTCTTCTATTTGAGCAGAAATAGATATACTGGGACGCTTAAGTGAGCCCTGGTAAGCTCCGGTAATATTAAGATTTCCTTTTATATCTTCTTTGAATCCGATAAGTTGAGCCAGGTTGTTTAAATCGAATTCGGCTGCTTGAAATTCTATATCTAATAAGTTTTGAGTGAGATCCAGCCATCCTTTGGCTAAAAACTGTCCTTTCTGCTGTTTTAGTAATAATTCATTGAGGGTGATTTTGGATCCTTTTTTTTCTAAAGTTAATTTTAAGTCATGTTGCAAACCGGTCACATCCTGAAGGGTGGAGAATTTAGAATCCAAAAGAAACTGCTGAGAAGTCAAGTTTCCCATTATTTTTAGTTTTCCCTCTATTTTTAGGGGAAGAAGGTTGGCTATTAATTGATTTAAATTTTTATGATTAAAATCTATATCTAGAGAAAAAGGAATATCTTTTTTTAAATCAGCCTTTCCTTGGGCATTCATTTGCATTTCTGCCTGTTTGAAACTTAATTCTTTAATGGTAAGCTGGTAATTATTTTTTAT
>ASPC01000111.1 GCA_000405345.1 Atribacteria bacterium SCGC AAA255-N14 | reverse complement strand
AAATCAAAAAAAACATGAAGTATCTTTTACCACTTGTCTCCGGAAATTTAAATTCAATTTTTCCCGTAAATATATCTATAAAAAAGAGTATCGCTATTGCAAGATGCAATAAACCAAAGACTATTTTAAAGAAACCCTCAAAGGGAAACATGAATACAAGCCAAACAAAGGTAAAAGACAAATAGATTTTTATTAATTTGTTTACAGCGGTGCTGGGTTTGACTAATAACAAATAGGTTAGTATAACGGCTACGACCAGTGTAACGATTTGCATGGGAAATATTGAAACATTGTAAGCACTAACACTATTAAAAAACACTTCTGCATCAATCATGAGTGCATCAATCATGAGTTATTCACCTCTTTATTTATTAATATTTTCTTTTCCTATATTTAATTTTAGCGGGCTTTGAAAATTAAAATAAATGGGACAGCAGTTTCGATATTAAAGCAATTAATTACTTGGGAGCTAAAGCAGCTTTTATCTTTGCCTCGGTTTCATCGGTAGCAATAGATATAAAACCCTTGAGCTTACCATCTTGAATTGGATATATCTCTATGTATTCCAGCGGTGCGATATCGAGCTGTCTCGTTTCAGCATGCCAAGTTTTACTCCTGGTGACAACTATATCTCCAAGTACCTCAAGTATTTCAATTTGAATTTTAAAGTTATTTGCTATCAGGTCTTCCATAAAAAGGCGTATCTGTTCTTTGCCGATATAATCACTGAAAATTGCATCGTCAGTGAAAAGTGCCATCGTAGCCTCGATATCACCAGCACTCAGCGCATCCGCCATAGCAATGACCACCTTTGCCGGGTCTGTTTCCTGGGCACAGAGTGAACTAGCCAGTGCGAAAATTATCATCATTACCAAAAGAACAATAAACATCTTCTTTCTCATCTTTTTTTTCACCTCCTTAATAATTTTTAAGAACATGCCTACTTAATGAATTGCCTTTACCAGGATTCGTCTTTTTCTGATTTTTAATAGGAAAAATTGACTGAATAAGACTGAGCAAACTGCTGTCCCATATAATATACTCTTAACTTATACTAATAACTTATACTAATTAATTTTTGTTAAACGTGAAATTCTTTTATTCGATCTAAGACTCTTAGGATTTTTTTTGTAGATTTATTTGAAGATTTATGCTGGAGATATGGGAATGTGTCTAACTGCTTTACCGTTGGTCAATAATTATAAAAATAATAATTATCGTATATATACCTTAAAATTAGAATTTTTAAGCTTTTTTTAACACTAAAAAATATTTTTAAAGAAAAAAGCAATAGCTATTTTTTTATGATTAAAAAGATTTTTTACATTTGATGCTCCTCCTCATTACTTTTAAATTTAATTTTTACTCTTAATAATTGCATACGACAAAACTTTTAAAAATCCTTCTTTTTTACAAAAATACTTTATAAAAATAAACAAGCCCTTCAGCAAAGGGTCAAAGGGCTGGGAATGTCAGGCTCCCCCTATTGGAAACGTTTAGAATTTTTAAAGAGGACATAGCCATAGAAAATATTAGATTAAATCAGTTAATTATTTATCATTCGGCTATCTTCAAGATCAACTGGCAGACATTTTTAAATACTTTTAAATCGTAATATAGCGCCATTTTTTTACTATTCTATAAACTTATCTTTTACTTCTTTAAACTCTATTCCTTTATCAATTACAAAATCTTTAACTAAAACTGATTTATCTTCGGGTGCTTAAAAACTAAAAAGGAATCCTCCCCGGTATAAGAATGACCCCTTGACTTACCTATATATAAACGATTATTTGTCAAAATAATTGCAAACATACTTAACCTGTACTTATATTAGAACAAATTTATGACAAAGAGTAGCAATGGTAAAATAAATAAGACCGCGAATGTAGTAAAAATCCAGCAGGAATTGACCAAGTCAACATTTAAGTTATAAATATTGGCAGCAATAACAGAATTAAAGGCAACTGGCATGGCAATAGTTAATATGTGTGAGAGAGAGTCCTTAATTTGCTGGGTAAAAGATACTGAAAAAACATTTAAATCT
>ASPC01000110.1 GCA_000405345.1 Atribacteria bacterium SCGC AAA255-N14 | reverse complement strand
TATAGATAGGAGTATCTTTGGTCATTGGCGTCTGACCATTCTGGCTGGCGATTCCGGATGCGCCCGACCACGCGAACGAGCCATCACCTTTCATCACAGACAGCACGCAATTCTTTACTGTTTTGTCTTTCGCTACTAAATCGGAAATTAAAAATTGCATTTCCTGATTCAAATCATCAAAGGATGAGGTTGATTGTTTCCATTGTGTTACGAACAATCCCGCTGCCATAATCATTAAGAGTAATGTGATTGTCATAATTATCCGTTTCATTTTGAGAGTAGCCCTCCCATGATATTTTGAATGTTCATTATAGAAAATTAAGTCATAACTCTTGTTTGAGGGGTAACGAATTTTATATTCCGAAAAATTATAGGGGCAGACACCTATTTATCATAAATTTTTCATAATCTTCATCAGCAGAGAAGATATTCTGCTGATTGATGCCTCTTATTATGATGTGATAAATTTTACTTTTACTTTTTATTCTGGCTACCCTTGACATATCAATTCCCCCATTGATAGCTTGTAATGCCGATAGGGTCTTGCCAAACAAAGAACCGTCCCCTTGTTTGTCTTAAATGATAAGGCAGGGTAAGTTTTGTAAAAATATTTGCGTCTTTAAAACCTAATTCTTCAAGTAATCGTTTAATAAAAAACTGCTCCACATCGCTTTCATTCCTTAAGTTTTCTTTGTTACAAAAAATGTTTTTTTCATTTAAATTCATTCTCCCCAAATGATATTATTATCTTCTCTTTAATGATATAAAATTTTTTGAATAGTATTATTTGTGATTTCAACCAGAAGATAGTTCAGTAAGATTTTGAATCTGTTTTCATTATACTACAAATCTTTTAAAAATCCTTTTTTTATTGCAACAAAACAAAGGGACGGTTCTCTGTTTTATACTCTAAAAATTTTATTGACCGTCAATCCGGTCAATCTGGATACCTGCCTTAAAGAGCACCCATCCAGTTCTTTTAGATATTTTAAAACCTTGTCTTGAATAATTGTAGGAGCATTTTGCAGTGTGACTAATTCTATATGATATTTACTTAATACTAAATGCCTTATCTCTTGAACTTTGGGGGTCAGGTCTTGAAATGACACATTTTTTTAACAACAAGCAAGTATTAATGGAAAATGTGTCATTTCAAGACCTGACCCTATTTTTCCCTTTGAGTATACTCTTTTTTTTCAAATCTTTTTTTTAAGTTTCTTGACTTCAGTTACCTCTTGATATATTCCTGTCTTACTATATTGTCTGGGATATCTGGGCACTTGATCACCTCTTTAGGCTATCTGATAACTTTGGGGTAATTTTGTCAAGAGAACCGTCCCTCCGACATTGGATCTAACTCCATTATGATTGTTTCTTCCCCGATACAACCGCAAATTCGAGTGACCTGGAATCATAATCTTTTCCAGAGACATCCGAATATATATCATTAATTATAAGGTTATTTTCCTCAAATTCTTTTTTTAAAGATTCCATGCTGAAATATTGCAGCCAGTTATATACAACCCGTGTTCGCTTCTTCTCTATAATTGTATATTTATCGAGTGTTACTTTAATATCATTGTATCTAAACGAATTAATAAAACAATAATAATCATCAGGAGACCAAAAATTGTTCAGATGATTAAGTTCATAGGTAGATAATTCATCTTTTTGATCAAAATAATTCAATGAATACACATCAAGAAGAACTTTTCCATCAGGTTTTAGTAAATTCATAAACTTGTCAAGCATGATTTTCCTTTGATTTGGGCTTAAAGCGCAGAAATCACACATAATCATAGTAATAAGATCGTATTTTTTGTCAATTTCGAAATTGAGGTAATTTTTATGAATATAATTTACATTTAAATCAGAATTTGATGCTATTTGCTTAGCGTAACCAATAGAATTTTTTGAAAAATCAATCCCCGTGACTTTGATTTCTTTTTCCGCAAATCTGTTTGCATAAAGCCCTGGTCCACATCCAAAATCTATGATATCTGAATTTGAGTTTAGGTTAAAACGATCAGATATCCAATCAACAGATTGGTTGATAAAATTAATATTTCTTGAAGATACATCAATTGATTCATTTAAATGATATTCTAGCATTTTTTTTGAGGTATATTCGTTTGCC
>ASPC01000109.1 GCA_000405345.1 Atribacteria bacterium SCGC AAA255-N14 | reverse complement strand
AAAAGAAAGGATTAAAGTTTAAGAATGATTCAAGTAGAAGAATTGACCAAGATATTTAATGATAAAAAAAGAGGCGAGGTAATAGCAGTTAATAATTTAAAGTTTAATTGCCGGAAAGGTCAGGTATTCGGACTTTTAGGTCCTAACGGAGCGGGTAAAACCACCACTTTACGCATTTTAGCCACCATGATACTCCCCACTAAAGGTAAAATAATGGTAAATGGGCTTGATGTAGTAAAACATGCCGCTAAAGTGAGGAGTCAGATAGGATTTTTATCCAGTGAAACAGGATTGTATGACCGTTTTACCCCTCGAGAAACTGTAATGTTTTTCGGACGGATTAATGGAATGGAAGACAAGGTTATTAAAAAAAGAACAGCTGAAATCTTTCACAATTTAGAAATGGAAGATTTTCAGGATGTTAGAGTAAATAAACTTTCTACCGGGATGAAACAGAAACTTTCTATTGCCAGAAGTATTATTCATAACCCGCCTGTTTTAATTTTAGATGAACCAACAGTGGGATTGGATATCATTACAGCCAGAACAGTAATTGAGTATGTTAAAAGGTTTAGAGATCAAGGGAAGTGTATCATCTACTCTACCCACATTATGCGGGAAGCTGAAAAATTGTGTGATGTGATCGCAATTATCCATCACGGCAATCTCGTTGCCAAAGGAACCTTAAAAGAATTAAAAAAGAATTCTTCATCTGACGATTTAGAAGAAATATTTTTTGAATTAATAAATCAAGGAGAGAATTTAGAATGAGCTGGAAAAATATTAAACTTATCTTTATTAAAGAATTAGTGGGAACTATACGGGATAAAAGAACTATAATTGCTATGATAATAATTCCTTTAATCTTTTATCCTCTCTTGTTTACGGGAATTGGTTATTTTAGCAAGGTGGGAAGTATGAAATCAGAAGAAGCCAACTCAAAGATCATGATATACGGTGCGGAGTTTGCTCCCCAATTAGTAAAACATCTCCAGGATTCTGAAAAGATTGAAATTCTTATTATGGAAGAGGACTTTTCCAATAAATTACAAAATGGGGATATTCAGGCAGTTTTGGCAATCCCTTCAGATTTTAAATATAAAATCGAACAGGAAGAGCCTATCAAACTTATTTTAAAATATGATACCACAGAAGCTAAATCAAGGATAGCACAAAAAAGAGTTAATCAAGTAATCGAAGAATACAAGAGTGAAATAATTCTTCAGAGACTTTCCCGTCTGGATTTAAAAGAAGAATTTCTTACTCCGTTAATTTTACAAGAAGAAAATATGGCTACTGCTGAAAAAATTACTGGTTCATTTTTAGCAGTTCTACTCCCTTATTTAATTATCATCCTCATCTTTGCCGGGGCGATGCATACAGCAGTGGATATAACTGCTGGAGAGAAAGAAAGAGGGACTATTGCTACTCTACTGGTAAGTCAAATAAGTCGGTTAGAGATAGTATTGGGTAAGTGTTTTGCGGTAATGTTAATTTCTTTTACCAGTATGGTTTTAGGACTGCTCGGGCTTACTCTTGCTTTTTTATCGGGAGCTTCAATTGCCGGGGGAATTGAGGGGATGAATTTTGGAATATCTATTAATACCATATTTTTACTCTTTTTAGTTTTATTCCCTTTGGTCGGTTTAGCCAGTGCGGTACTAGTGATGGTGGGCATATTTGCCCGTAACATTAGAGAGGCCTCGAGTTATATCACTCCCATGTATATGCTGACTGTCTTTTTGGGAGTAATTTCTATAAGTCAGGGAATGGAATTGACCGGTAAAATGTTTTTGGTTCCAATCTTAAACAGTAGTTTTGTTTTTAAAGAGCTATTGATGGGCAAAATTTACTGGGACCATATTTTAACTACTTTTAGTGCTAATACGGTAATTGCCGGGTTTGCTCTTCTGGGAGCTACCCGACTTTTTAGCAAAGAAGAAGTTCTCTTTAGAAGTTAAAAATAAAAATTTTTCAAAAAAAAAGAGGGTTTTCTTGAGATGTTGTAGTATTAAAATCTAATAAGGCTACTTCAAGAAGAATAAATTGAGAAAATTTCTTATTTTAAATAATATTGTCAAAGCACACTTTCAAGGCAAGAATAGTAGAAGGAGGAGGTGAAGAAATAAGTAAAAAGAGTTAAAATGTAAAATTTAAGGAGGTTAAGAAAATGAAAAAGAAAA
>ASPC01000108.1 GCA_000405345.1 Atribacteria bacterium SCGC AAA255-N14 | reverse complement strand
CAACAGGAAAAACCGGAAGATTATGTTATCGGAACGGGAGAGACTCATTCAGTTAAAGAATTTTTAGAAGAAGTCTTTAATTATGCCGGATTAGACTGGCAGAAATATGTAGAGATAGATTCTCGATATTTCAGACCTACGGAAGTAGAGCTATTATTGGCTGATTCTTCTAAGGCAAGGAGGGAGCTGGGTTGGAATCCGAGGATAACTTTTAAAGAGCTAGTTAAAATAATGGTAGATAGTGATATGGAGTTAGCAGGATTGGAGTCACTTGGAGAAGGTAAGAAGATTTTAAAGAAGAAGGGAATTAGCTGGACGGAGAATCATTTGACGGTGGGATAGAAAAGGCGAGGGATAAAATATATGTTTTATTAAATATTAAATGCATTTAATAAGCTAGTGAGGAGAAGGAAATAAATAATGAATTTTTGGAAAGATAAGAGAGTTATAGTTACTGGAGGAGCAGGTTTTTTAGGTTCTTATGTGATAGAAAAGTTGAAAGAACGGGGATGTAAGAGTATAGTTATCCCTCTTGTAGAAGATTATGATTTAACTAAAGAAAAAAATGTTATCAGATTATACCAGAATTCTCCGGCTGATGTTGTGATTCATTTAGCGGCAGTAGTAGGAGGGATTGGAGCTAATCGGGAAAATCCGGGCAAGTTTTATTATGATAATCTAGTAATGGGGGCAATGTTAATGGAATATGCCCGACAGTTTAAAGTGGGTAAGTTTGTAGCTATTGCTACTATCTGTGCTTATCCCAAGTTTACCCCGGTTCCCTTTAGGGAAGAGGATTTGTGGAATGGTTATCCTGAGGAGACTAATGCCCCTTATGGGTTGGCCAAGAAGATGATGCTGGTTCAGTCCCAGGCTTACCGGACACAATATGGTTTTAATTCTATTTTTCTTCTGCCCTTAAATCTATATGGCCCGAGGGATAATTTTAATCCCAAGAGTTCCCACGTTATTCCGGCCTTAATAAGGAAATTTATGGAGGCAAAAGATAGGGGAGAAGAAGAGGTGGTTTGCTGGGGAACCGGCATACCAACCAGAGGTTTTTTATATGTGGAAGATGCGGCAGAGGGGATTTTACTGGCTACAGAGAAATACAATAAGAGTTACCCGGTAAATCTGGGCACTGATTTAGAGATATCTATCAAAGATTTAGCTGAATTGATTGCCAAACTGGTAGGATTTAAAGGAAAGATTAAATGGGATACCAGTAAACCTGACGGACAGCCGAGAAGGAAACTGGATACAAGCAGGGCAGAGAGGGAGTTTAGCTTTAAGGCTAAGATGGATTTTGAGGAAGGATTAAAAAGGACGATTGATTGGTATAAGAAAGAAAGGTTACAAAATAGATGAAAGAAAAACTATTAATTGCAGATTGTGTAGGTAATCATTACAAGGGGAAAATCTCTGGTCATTATAAAAAAACTTTTGAACAATATTATAAAATTTTAAAAAATGATTTTGACGTTTCACTTGGAGTAACCAAAGAATATAAAAGAAAAATACATTTTTGCAATAATTTTTACACCATAAGACTTGGACGGGATTATAGCAAAACATTTAGTAATAGTAAAATTGGTGGATATTTATCATTAGTAAAAGAGATAATAAATGTAATTATGGTTCTTAATTCTAAATACGATATAGTTATTTTCCAGCAGAGAAATTTTCTATTTTCACTTATTCCATTGATATTTTATTTTGGTAAGAAAAAAATATTTTTTATTGTATATAAAGATTATTTAAATTCGGATAGAAAGATAAAAAGAGTAATAAAACAGTTTATTTATGCTTTAGCAAAAAAGAAAATTAAAGGTTTAATTGTTGGGATGGAAGAAGTGGGTAAAATTTATAATCACAATTACTTAGTAATGCCTGATTATATTTTTAATAACGAAATTAAAGATGATTCTACCGTGCCAATTAAATATGATATTGCAGTAGTAGGGATAATTACTACTTCGAAACAAGTTCTTGATGTTGTTTCAAGTTTTTATAAAACAAAATATAAAGTAGTTATTGCTGGAAAATTTATGGATGATGAACAGTATAGGAAAATATCTCGATTTAGTGCAAAAAACATTAAAATTATTAATGATTATATAAATAGTGAAATGTATAATGATATTTTAAGTTCTACAAAATTTGTGGCTTTACCCTATGATCCAAAAGCTTATCCCTTGAATAGCAGTGGAGTCTTTTACGACGCTATCTATTGCCTTAAACCGGTGATTACTAGTAATACGGCGTTTT
>ASPC01000107.1 GCA_000405345.1 Atribacteria bacterium SCGC AAA255-N14 | reverse complement strand
TTAAGATTCTTCCACTGTTTTCCGCAAAACAAAGCAGCGATGCCCTTCCTGTTTCAGAAGAAATTTTAAAATCAGAGGTTGTAGAGGAGGCGGAAGATGTTCCTGAAGTAGTTACAGAAGAAATATCTCTGCGGGAAGAAATAGAGGAAGAGAAAGAAAAAAAAGAGAAAGAAGAAGAAAAGGAAGAAGTAATTACCATCAATGGTAATTTACAGGCTGGGGATACCCTTTATGAATCTTTAATTAAAGAAGGAATTTCTGCTGCTGAGATACTTAGTTTGCAGGAAAAAGTTAAGTCTGTAGTAGATTTCAACTATCTTCCGATTGGCAGTGAATATTCTTTAAAGTATAATCCGGAAGGAAAAGTAACAGAATTTATTTATAAGCCTAACCCCATTGATATCTACTGTATAGATATTCCTGCCTCTGACTCAGAAGATTTGAAAGTAACCAAAGAAGAAGTTTGTACAGAAGTTGTTAGGCTTGAAGGGAAGATTGAATATTCTCTTTATGAATCTATGATGGAATGTGCAGATTCACCCCAATTAGCCCTGCAGTTAGCAGAGATATTTGCCTGGCAAATCGACTTTCTTACCGAGTGCCGGGAGGGAGACACTTTTAATATTTTGGTAGAAAAACAGTATAGAGGAGATTTTTATCGCTGGGGAGAGGTACTTGCTGCCGAATACGAAGGGGAACTTCTGAGTAGACATACTGCCATTCTATTTAAAGACCCTGACGGGCATATAGATTATTATACCGAAGGAGGAGATTCATTAAGAAAAGCCTTCTTGCGAGCCCCTTTAAATTATAAATATATTAGTTCTTATTTTTCCAAAAGTCGTTTTCACCCTATATTAAGAATTTGGCGTCCCCATTTAGCTATTGATTATGCTGCTCCTACAGGAACCCCTATTTCAACTATTGGAGATGGCACGGTCATTTATGTTGGTTGGAATGATGGTTACGGAAATTATATTAAAGTTCGTCATCCTAATAATTATGTGAGTGGTTATGGTCATCTTTCCCGTTTTGCCAAAGGTTTAAAAAATGGCCAGAAGGTAAAACAGGGTGAGATAATAGGTTATGTGGGGGCTACTGGTCTGGCAACAGGCCCACATTTAGATTTTTCCATCAGCGAAAACGGAGAGAGGGTAGATTTTTTAAAGCTTAAACTGCCGGCAGCTTCTTCAGTTGATCCTCAGTATCTTACTCAATTTAACGAAGTAAAAAATAAACTACTTAATGCTTTAAAAAATGGTCTTCTCCCCTCATCATAAATCTTCCCTGACCTTGTTGCCAGGGTCTGATTTCCATTACCTCAAAATTATTATCCTTTATTACTTTACCAATAAGTTTTATTTTTAAACCGGTGGCAGGAGTTATTTTCCCTTTCCAGATAGCTTTGCTGGCTTCGATTTTCCAACGGTTATTTTCTAAATCCCTAATAATAAAACTGTTTTCAGGAAGTCCTATTTCTATAATGGTCCCCGCTAAAAGCCCTCTCCCGGGCTGCATCCATTGCTCTTCACAGGAATAAACCAATCTGTTATAGTAGGGAATTTTTTCCGAAAAGACATTTTCTAATCTTTCACTAAAGCCGTTAAAATAAAGGCCGGTTCCTAAAGTAACACTAATTATCAAGCTGATTAAAAGAATCGTAATAATTTTAAATCGATAACCCCTTTTAGTATGGATAAAGTTATAGTAGGCTACCCCAATAAATAGGATTAGAAATATTAACCAGAGGTAAGGCAAGCTTATAAAAACAGTTTTTAAGAAACTTTCCCCTAAATAATGATAGATATCCCAATCAAGTTGTTTGGTGATAAATAGAACCATACTAAAGGCGAAACTACCCAAAATTATCGAAATTCCAAATATCAACCAGATAAAATAATTTTTAGTTATAAAATACCAGCGGGGTTTTGGTTTAATATTATTNTCTTTTATTTTTTTAAGAACTTCATTACTTATATTTTTCATAATTTTTAAAGTTTAATATCCTCCTTTTCCAATCCCTGTTTAAGAGATTTTTTAGCCCGGTTTATCAGAGTAGCTATAGTGCCCATCGGTTTATGTAGAATGTCGCTTATCTCTTGATAATCTTTTCCTTCCACAAATTTTAGGATTAATACATCTTTGTATTTTAAAGGCAGTTGATTAATTATTTTTAAAATCTGTTTATAAGTTAATTTTTGAAGGCTTGCGTTTTCTACGTCTAAGGTAGACTCCAATATGTTATTTAAATCTTTATCTTCCCAGGAAACTGTTTGGGGACGCACTTTTTTCTTTCTAAAAACACTAATAGTAGTATTGTGAGCAATGCTATATATCCAGT
>ASPC01000106.1 GCA_000405345.1 Atribacteria bacterium SCGC AAA255-N14 | reverse complement strand
TCTTAAATACTATTTATTAACGACTAATTAATTACCGTAATCCAGGCACTTTTTTTATATTTTTCATCATAAGTTGCCTGTAGAAATTTATTTCCTGGTCCGCTGGGTGTGGTATAGGTAGTTGTTACTGAACCGCTAATAGGGGTGGTACTGGCATTACAGCAATAGCTCCAGCTGACTTTAGAACCATCAAGGGGTACTTCGTTTAAACCATAATCAATCCCTTTTACTATAAAAACCTGAGTAGTACCTACTTTCATAGTAATCTCAGCTGGCTCAACTCTTATATATTTTAGATTTAAGTTAGAAAGTATATAAGAAATATCATCCCAGGCTAAATTACCTTCAGGAGATAAATCTCCTATCTCATTCTTAAAGCGAACATAGATATATTTTTCCCCCTGGCTAAATTCGGTTCCGTATTCACCGCTGGCAATATCAAAATCTTCATAGGATTCTGCATAAGGAATCCATTCTGTCCAATTCTCTCCATCTCCACTAAAAGCCATATAATCTGCTCCTTCTGATGAAATAGCCATTAAAGGGGATGAATCAGAAGTAGTGATTGCCCCTTCATCAATCAAGATACTTCCTTTGATGGGAGGCGGGGGAAGAATATATTCGATTTCATCGTAAGAAAAATCAGTATCTGAGGATATATTACCTTCTAAATCTTTAAAGCAGATAAATACAATTTTAACGCCTATTCCCTGAGTAGTACCATATTCCCCACTGGCAATATCAAAATCATTATAAGAGGTTTCATAGGGAATCCATTCTGTCCACTGCTCTCCATCCCCGCTAAAAGACATATATTCAGCTTCTGAACACAAAATCGTTAAAAGAGGAGTGGAGTCATCAGTAACTTCCTCATCACTGGCAATAATTATTTCGCCTTGTTCAGGAATAGTAGAATTTTGCCAATTACCTGAACTGCTCCAACATCCACAAAATAAAAAAGACAATAAAATCATCATAGTTCCAATACAAATTATTTTTACAAAATATTTTTTCAAGATTATCCCTTTCCTAATTTATTTTAATCTATTATAGCAAAATATGATTGAAAATATCAATAGATATTTAATTTTTAAATTCACATTTGATTTATCAGGAAAAAGATCGGAATTATTTTTATCGAAGGAAGGAGAAGGAATAATAAATTAATTTCGTAAATTATAAGTAGGATATTTTTAAGATTGGTTAGAAGGATTTTTAGGAGAAAAATTAAATAATTTGACATTAGTATGTAATTAAAATTGGGCAACTGTCAAGGATAAAGATTTGACCTCATAAAATGTCCCTCTCTAACCCATTAATAGATTTACTTAAATCATTCAAGCTTATTAATCATTTCTTGTGAGTATTTAGCCTCTATGCTATCAGGAGCAAGTTTAATAACTCTTTGAAATTCTAATAATGCCATAAATTTTTTATCCTGGTTTAAATAAGCACCAGCCAGGCCAAAATGGGCCTTAACCAAATTTATATCTATCTCTAAAGCTTTATTAAAAGCTATTTCTGCATTTTTATAATCTCTTAAATTTAGATAAGTGTCTCCTAATACACCATACAAAGGCAGCATTGACTCTCTATTTTGTTGGTAAGAAATTGCCTGTTCTAATTTTACGGCTGCTTTATCCAACTCTCCTTCTTTTAAATAAATTAAGGCTAAATTTTGAGGTAAGTCAGGATAGTCGGAATATTTTTCCGCTTCTTTAAAATATTCTTCTGCTAAGCTGGGGTCTTTTTTATACTTCATTAATATTCCACCAATGCCATAATACATTGAACCTAAATAAGGATCGTATTTTAAGGATTTTTGATAAATATCCATAGCTTTGTCTAAATTCCCCTTTTCTGCTTCCTTCACCCCATAGTACCAATATATCCTCGCCATAAACGGCCTGGATAAAGTAACACAAAGAAAGATAGATAAAATAATAATACCAATATATAAAAAGGGCTTAATTTTTATAAAGTATTTTTTTTCTTTTTTATCATCTTTAATATTATTAGTTTCCTCTGTTCGTTCTCTTTCTTTTTCTTCTTCCTCATTTTGAGATAGAGATATAGCCACAGTAAGACCTAAAAATAACCAGAACAGGATTGCAGTCGCCGGAAGATGCAGGGGAAAACCAAATATTCCATCAACTAAAACTGCCGTCACTGCCCCCATCAATCCAATTGCTATCCCTTGCTTATAATTATCTTTTGTCTTCTTTAAAAATTTTAATCCGTAATAAAAATATGCTATAATCATCCATAAAAATATTCCCAAACCAATCATTCCCAGTTCTGCCCAAAACTGCAAGTATTCATTATGCGTTTCATGGGCAATGCCATAAGGATAAAGAGATCGATTATTATCTTGGCTGAAAAATTCTGCCTGATATCTCAAAGA
>ASPC01000105.1 GCA_000405345.1 Atribacteria bacterium SCGC AAA255-N14 | reverse complement strand
AAAATAATTTCCAGGAATATCTTTTCATATCTCCTCTTTTCCTTTCTTTCTACTCACATAATAGTTTATTGTTTATGCCTTTAATACTTCCGGAATCAATCCACTCTTTTACTATTTCTCTCCTCTTTTCCTCCAGGACAACCTCTAGAAATTTTGAAATTATTCCTTTAGCTCTTCAACTTCCCGACCAACTAAATCCTTCTTTTTCTAATCTCTTCTTGGCTTGATATATTTCCCGATGATTGCCCTCTTTAACTGCTTTAATACTTTTTGCATCAGTATCAACGGATATATATTCAAAATATATTTTTTCGAGTAATGTTAACAGCTCTTTAATTTCATCTCTATTTACGTTATCACAATAAACTTCCAGTATGGAATTATCTTCATCTTGAATATATTTATTAAATAGTTTTATAATAAAAAAACCTCCTTAATCCTTGTAATATTCTTCTAAACACTGGTAATTCGACAAAAAAAATAAGTGTCCCTATTTTTTTATTTAACACTATTGCTCTTTATTTATCTTTTTCTCTTCATACATCCTCTGGTCAGCAATATTAATCAGTTCATCTAATGTTTCCGGCTTATCAGGTAGATATTCAGAGAAACCCATACTGAATTTTATTTGATAGTCCTTTTTTATTCTCTTATTTAGTTGAGACAAATTCTTTTGCAAACGGCTCCTTATTAAGGAAGCTTCTTTTAGAGAGTTATCCGGGAATATCAATAAAAATTCATCTCCCCCCATTCGGCAGATGATATCAATTTCCCTTAGAGTAGACTTGAATAATTCGACAGTTTCTTTTAAAACTTTATCTCCTTCGTCGTGGCCAAAGGTATCATTAATATACTTAAAGTTGTCCAAGTCGAGGTAGAGTAAAAGTATGGTAGTCTTTTTTCGTTTAGCGGTCTTGATCTGCTGTTCTAATAGGGCGAAGCCATATCCTCTGCTGTAGCTACCGGTAAGGACATCATAATGAGCTAATTTTTCTAATTCTTGTTCCATCTTCTTACGTTCAGTGATATCCTTGACTATGCAGACAGTACCAACCATACCTCCTGCCTTGTCCATCATGATAGAACTTGAAAATATTACCGGAATATGGTCCCCTGTCTTTGTTTTAAGAATATGCTCGTAATTTTTGATAGTTTCTTTCTTGGTGGCTTCATCTAATAAAGTGTTTTTGGAATCTTTTTCTATAAAAAGCATCGCAACTGGCTTTCTTTCCAGCTCACTCTTTCCATAACCTGATAAATCCAAGGTAGCTTTATTTACATTGACCATATTTCCTTCTCTGTCCAATAAAATTAAGGAATCAGCCATGGTAGAGATAATGTTTTCGGCTACTGTAGCTGTTGTAATAACCATAAATTTATATTTAACTAAGGCGTAAGTTAAACCAGCAGCAAAGATAAGTGTAATCAAATCTCCCATAACCGGCATTGAGGTAATATTTAATCCTGGAAGTATGGTGTCTGTTACGGTACCGAGAACAAGGGAAATTAACATGGCAACAAAGATTATACTTGCTTGTTTTTTCTTAATCGGCTCTTTTACCTTTCTCTTGAAATTTAAAATTAGAACAAGTCCTATTACCATAAACGAAAGATAATAGATATAATAAAAATACATCCAGTTTGAGCCTGGCCAAACAGATTCCCACCCCCAGGGTTGTTTAATATAATCTACTATTAAAAAACCTGTCCACTGTTTATAGATAAGTATTAAGGGTAGAATAAAGATAAAGAGGTAAATAATTCTTGTTTTTAATATCTTTCCCTTTTCTGTGACAATAAGAGAGAACCATAGAAAAAAACTAGCGAAACTAACCCAACCTATTGAGCCGATATTATCGAATAATCTAACAGTATCTTTTGAAGCATTAAGATTATGAATGATAATATATGAAAAACTCCATATGGCAAAACAAGTAAAAAGAGCAGCACAGGCTCTGTTAAGCAGGGATCTTGGATCTTTAATCAACACAACGATTATTAAGTAAAGATAAACTAAAAATACAAAAAAATGTAAGAACGGATAAATATTCATAATTTACTTAAATTTAAATCCTTTTTCCTTGAAGAGTTTAATACAAACATCAACTATTTTAGGATCATAAAGGATACCTTTATTTTTAGAGATTTCCTCTAAGGCTGCATCGATACCGAGAGATGGGCGGTAGGGCCGGTGAGAAGACATCGCTTCAACTACATCGGCTACTCCTAAAATACGGGCTTCCAGGAGAATCTTATCACCTTTTAATTCATTGGGATATCCTGAACCGTTTAACCTTTCGTGATGCTGAAGGACAATGTTTGCTACAGGATAGGAAAAATCTATGGCCTTTAAGATATCGGAGCCGGCCTGGGAATGTCCTTTTATCAGACTGAATTCTATATCGGATAATGTGGTGGTCTTGCTTAGAATTTCAGTAGGTACGCTTATCTTTCCGATATCATGGATTAGAGAG
>ASPC01000104.1 GCA_000405345.1 Atribacteria bacterium SCGC AAA255-N14 | reverse complement strand
TTAAAACTCTGGCGGGGGCATTCCCCGCTCCAAAACCATAGACACAAACTATCTTTTTGTCTTCACTGAGCTTTTGCTTCACTCCAGGGAGGCACATGAACCAGCCTACTTTTTCACAGATATCTCGTGCTTTTTGTGAATTATAATTTAGAATTTTATTTATCCAATTGGAAGGAACATATTCTATCTTTGATGAAAAACTTCTCCTCTTGCTTTTAAGAGCCCAGTCAGGATTAAAATAAACTGGTACGCCGTTAGTGGTAATAAATATATCCGGATGTAAGGCGTGGGCTTTATGAGCGCGGGCGCCGGGAATCAATTTCCAATTACAATAAATCCATACTCCGGGAAAGTCTGAGCACACCACTTGAGCAGCCCCGCGTAAATTTACGGTAACATCTTCCGGCATATAGTCCAGGGTAAGTTGGCTTCCGGTAATAACTATGGGAATAGGAACTTGAGGGAAACAAATACTAAGCCAGGATGATAAGTAAGCCATAGTGTCTGTTCCATAAAGAATAAGCACGCCATCAAGACCTTTTTGAAGTTCCTCTAATATAATAGAAGTGATTTTTATCCAGTGTTCCGGACCAAGATTAGAACTATCTTCTCCCGGCATTCCTAAAGGTTCCTGGTAGATTAATTCTACTTTTTTATCCTGAAAAAATTTTTCTACATAACTAGCCAGTGATTTAAACATTTTATTATTCGGACCTGTAACTTTGCTCTTACCCTGAAAACCACTGACTATGGTCCCTCCGGTAAAAATCACTAAAACTCGCTTTTTCCGTTGCATTTTTACCTCTTTACTACTTATAATATTCCCTAAAACAATGGATTTTAGATACTAACTAACGGGTAAATTTGTTATTTTCGTCTAATAAAAAAGTACGCCAAAGGACCCTGCCCCATATCAGGTTAACTTAAACTCTGCCCAATGATAATTATTAGGCCCTTCTTTTTTCGCCGAGTACATGGCTTTATCTGCACTTTTTATCAAAACCTCTTCTTTGTCGCCGTCATCAGGATATAAAGCTATTCCAATACTTGTATTTACATATATCTGATTGCCCTTAATTAAGAAAGGCTCACCAAGGGAATGAAGTATTTTTCGGGCAACATCTACAGCATTCTCTCTGGGCTGAGCAAGTCGGGGCAATAAAATAATGAATTCGTCTCCTCCTAAACGACAAATGGTATCGGCTTCCCGCAGGAGTTCATTGAATTTTTTTGCTACTTCCTGAAGTAACTGATCTCCAATATCATGGCCAAATTTATCATTAACTTCTTTAAAGTTATCCAAATCCAAAAACATCAGAGCAAATTTCTTCTTTTCTCTTTTAGCATAAGCTATTTCCTGTCTTATTCTATCATAAAATAAAACTCGATTTGGTAACTTAGTTAGATAGTCATACAGGCTAAGAAATTTCAATTTTTCCTCTGCTTGTTTCCTCTCAATTGCAGTAGCTATCTGTTGAGAAACAAATTCTATAAGTTTAATATCTTTTTTAGAGTAAAGGTTCGGATCAGTGTAGCTTTGCAAAATCATGGATCCGATAATCTTATTTTCTATCTTTAATGGAACACCTAACCATATCTGTTTGTTGGTTATAACATCATAAGAATTAAAATCTCCCCGGTCAATCATCCTTTTATATTTACTATAATTTAATAGTAATGAATCCCCGGTTTTAAAAATATAGCTAAAAATACTATCGGAGATACTGTATTTTGAGACTAAGAAATCCTTGTCTCTTTCTCCTGTTTCATCGGCGTAATAAGAAAAATAAAGTTTGTTCTTCTCTTCATCGAATAAGGCAATGTAAAAATTAGTCGTATCGATAATAGTACTGAGCTCTTCGCGAATAACTGGATAGAGTTGCGTTAAGGAAATATCGGAGTTAGCTGCCCGGGAAATATTATATAATACGTTATTTATCGTTTCATCTTCTTTACGATTAGTAATATCATTTAGTAAAAATATTTTTCCGGTAATTTCCCCGTTCACCTGGTTTAAGGTAACAGAAACAGAAACATGGATTAATTTATCATTCTTTTTCTTTGCTATCAATTCCAAATCGGTAAAAACACGGTCACTGCCCAAAATTTGTGTATGCCAATTAGTCAATATCTTTTCAATATGTTTACCTCTCATCTCCTCAAGTTCATAGCCAAAAAGCTCTTCAAATCGTTTATTTACCTCCAGAACAATACCATCCATATCGGTATAGGCCAATGCTTCCGGCGAATTTTTAAATAGACCGATAAACTCCTGCCTACTTCGTTGAAGTGCTTGTTCGTTCTTTCTAAACCTGGATGTATCACTAAAAACAGGTTTTGCCCTTAAATCTGTTTTATTAATTTTATTATTAGGACTACCCGATTTTGCTTTTAACCGACTGAATTTATTTACCAATTTATTTAAATAACTAATGCTTTTTCTTTTTTTCCTCATTAATCCGTCTCTTTTCCTTTTTTCTTTAGAGGTGTCTATATATTTATACCACATAATTTTTAAAAATCCTCTTT
>ASPC01000103.1 GCA_000405345.1 Atribacteria bacterium SCGC AAA255-N14 | reverse complement strand
AGGTGAAACCCCTCCCCGAATATAACCGCTTAATGATTTTATCTCCTTTAAGTGGGTCATTTCTACTTTTTTGTTTCCACTTATAGAAGCAAGGGCCTTCAGATTAAGTTCCGCCCCTCCGGGAATACACGCCACTAATATTCCGGTCCTATCCCCTCGAATTACCAGTGTTTTAAATACCTGTTTTAAGGGCTGTCCCATCTTCTGAGCGGCATTTTCTGCACTAAGGTCCTGCTCGTCCACTTCATATTCTAAAATTTCATAGGGAATTTTCAATTTATCTAAAATTCTGGAAGCATTAGTCTTTTTCATTTCTATAACTCATAACTATTATAACTTCTGATTTGATCTATCTCTTTTCGTTCTTTAGGTTGTATTTTGTCAGACATCGGATAGCCCATAGTTATAATAAGTTCAACTCTTTTTGAGGGGGAAATATTAAGCAGTGCCTTCACTCCTTTTTCGTTGAACCATCCTAACATGCAAGTTCCCAATCCTTCTTCTGTGGCCTGAAGGCAAAAATGTTCGGCAGTAATTCCAATATCGATTAAACTAAATTGCTTGTCCTTAATTGCGCTTCCAATTCTGCTAAAAAAACTTGGCCTTTCTGAAATTATTAAAATTAAAACGGGTGCCTGCAGAGAAAAACGATTAAAAGAGATGAGTTTATCAAAAGTGTTTCTAGCCACCGCGTCTTTTAATCTTGGGTCTTCTACTACAATGAAACTCCAGGGCTGAGAGTTATTAGCTGAGGGAGCAAGCCGCGCCGCTTCCAAACAGCGCTCAATCTTATCCCGCTCAACTTCTTTGCTTAGATATTCTCGTACACTTTGTCTGGCTTTAACCAAATCTAAAAATTTCATTTATTTCCTCGCTTAATATGGGGGACATCCCCTATTTTTTTATTTTTAATCTTTTTGAACTTCGACTAAACAATTGTGAAATGCGGTGCCATATCCTATATCACTTATATATTCTCCGGTGAGTTTATTTAGGTTGGCCTGATGTACTCCATCCCACCAACCAAAGTAAGCGTGTACAACCCCCCGAGGGATTTTTTCAGTAAGGACAGCCTCTAAAATTAAACTACCTCTCTCATTATATACTTTTACCTTCTCTCCATCATTAATTCCTCTGTATTCTGCATCATCGGGATTGATCCAGATGAAGGGTTCTTCTTGGGAAATCTCTCTACTTGAAAATTGAGAATTCATCTTATTTAAGGCATGAGCACTTATAAAGGTTAAAGGATATTTAGCATAAAACTCAGGGGAAGAAAATTTATTTTCCATTGGTTCATAATAAAAAGGCAAGGGATTTTGTCCCCATAGATCTTTTATCTGTTTAGAGTAAAATTCCATCTTACCAGTAGGTGTGTTAAATTTAAAATCATTAAAGGCTATTTCTTGATAGTTGGAGTGAAGATAGGGTTTTTCTTTTAATTCATCAACGTTGGTATTTAAATTAGAATCGTTAATTACTTTTTCTATAGTACCTAAATTATTTTCTGGTAAATAATCTAAACTAAACCCAAACTTTTTACCTAACAGTCGGTATATCTCACTTTCGTGTTTACATTCACCTGGGGGGTCAATTATTTTTTGTTGAAGTTGAATGTAAGAATGACCATACCCGGTGATCAGATCATAATACTCATACATCGAAGCTGCGGGTAAAACAATATCTGCCATTCTGGCGGTATCGATTAAAAAAAGATCGGCAACCACGATTAATTCTAATTTATTCATTACCCGGGCAAGAAGATTAATGTTCGGATTGCTGGTCATAGGATTGGCCTGCTCAATCCATATAGCTTTTACCGGTGGATCAATTTGATTGTTCATTCCGCTAGCCAGTTTTGCCACCGGTATGGAATTACGAATCCTCTCGGGTTTTTTCGGAAAAAAAGGCCAATTTAATTCAGGTGCCTGCCTATCGCTAAAGTAAAAACCACAACCTTTTTTACTGATACTTCCGGTTAATGCCGGCAGAAGAGAAATGGCTCTTACCGTCTGCCCTGCATTAGTGCATCTTTGCACCCCCATCCCACAGATAAGAGCATATTGGGGATTTTCTTTTAGATAATTTATTAAACTTTTAATTTTAGCGGTAGGAACTTCGGTTATAGCCGAAACTTTTTCCAAAGGATAATCTTTTACTAATTCCTTAAACTCGGCAAAACCAAAAGTATGTTGCTTAATAAAATTATGGTCTATTAATTCATTTTCAATGAGTTGATTGGCTATCCCCAGAGCAAGACAGCCATCAGTTCCCGGCCGGGGATTTAAATATAATTGACTTTTCGCCCCCGACTCATTTTCCCTAATATCTATAGTTATTAATTTTGCTCCCTTATTTACCGCCTTATTTATATAATGCATCAAATGAATATTGGTATAGGCGGGATTTGAGCCCCACAATATTATCAATTTTGAGTTTTCTAAATCAGAAATTTTATTATGTTTTACTTCTCCATAAGTTAAAGTGATTGCTTCCTGAGCTGCAGAATCACACAAACCGCCGTAAGTAGAAGTAAAACCACCAAACTGATGCCAGAAACCATAAGCACAGTTTTTCACCACACCCAAATTAGCGAATCTATTATAATATAAAACCGATTCCGGTCCATACCGCTCTTTTAAATTT
>ASPC01000102.1 GCA_000405345.1 Atribacteria bacterium SCGC AAA255-N14 | reverse complement strand
AATCTAGAATCCAGAAATCAGAATTCAAAATATAATAAATCAAAAACTGAAAACTGATTTTTTTATCCAATAACCAAAAACTATAAACTAATAACTTGTTTTAATACTAACGACTAATTTAATTGGCCAATTGGTTAATTGGTCAATCGGTCAATTAAATACTTGGTGCCGAAGGGGGGATTTGAACCCCCACAGGCATACACCTACTACGCCCTGAACGTAGCGCGTCTACCAGTTCCGCCACTTCGGCATTATCCCATATAATAATTTAATATAGGAATAAGTTATTTACTACCAAATAGCATAAAGAAAATCAGGGACATTGTCAAGCTTTGGTAGTAGCTAATAAATCAAAAATTTATTGGATTTTTTTAAGAATTATTATTGACAAAAAATATAAGATAGTGTATTATTTTTTTAAAGAGACTTAATAAAGTCACTGGAAAAAGTAAGTTTATGAATAGAAGGTTAACCAAATGCAAAAAACCGGGAATCTGAAATTAATTCAAGAATTAAATAGATCTATTATCCTTAAGATGATACGCCATTATGGTCCTATTTCCCGTAGTGAAATCGCTAAAAAGAACAAGATAAGCCCAACAACAGTAACTGCTGCGGTAAAAGAATTAATCTACCAAGGATTAGTATATGAGGATGGCGTAGGTGTATCTACTGGAGGTAGGAAGCCAGTTCTTGTAAGATTTTCTTCAGATAGTAAATTTATTATTGCAGTTGCTATTACTAATTCTTCTATTAAAATTGCTGAAATGAATTTAGAAGCAAAAGTTCGCAGACAAAAGATATTTCCTGTTTATAATCTAACTGGTAAATTAGTCATTGATTATCTTTTAAAGTCAATTGGCCAGTTTTTAGAAGAGTATTCCGATTTAACCAAATGCATCGGGATTTCTATTATCTCTCCCGGAATTATTGATGTAGACAAAGGCATAATTTATGAAAATACAAAATTGAAACTAAAAAATATTCCTTTGAAAGAAATGGTGGAAAAACAATTCAAACTAAAAACCTGGTTAGAAAATGATGCCAATGCGATTGCGTTAGCTGAAAAACGATTTGGAGCATATAGAAAATTTAAAAATTTAATTTATATTACAATCAGTGATGGAGTTGGGGCTGGGATTATAGTAAATGGATCTATCTTTCGAGGCCGTAGGGGAGGAGCAGGAGAAGTCGGTCATACAAGTATAGATAGAAATGGTATTCCCTGTGATTGTGGGAATACAGGCTGTCTTGAAAATTATGTAAGCTGGCCTGCTATCTGCTCTAAAGTATTGTCTTCTGTAGCACAAGGAAAACATACAATGATGTCGGAATTAGTAAAAGGTGATATAAGTCGAATTACCCCCTCTATTTTTCGTGATGCATTGAAAAAAGATGATCAATTAGCAAAAGAAATTATGTTGGATACTGCGGCATATCTTGCAACCGCGATTGTTAATCTAGTTAATTTATTAAATCCAGATATAATCATTTTAGGAGGGAAGGTTGCTTATGATAATCATTTTCTGCTTTCCCGGGTAAAGAAATTAGTGTTTAAACAAGCTCTGACTATTTTAACTAATAACTTAAAAATTTGTTCGACTTCTTTGAGAGATGATTTTAGAATGATTGCCGCTGCAACTATTCCTTTACAGGAGATATTTCATTTCTCTATTTCTTCTTGATTTAAGAAATTTTTATGGTCAAGATATATTATCTGTTAAAACATATATTTTGTTTAATTAAAAAGACTATTGTTTAGGTTAAAGCAATAGAGAATTTCCTTTTATTTGGAGAAAGGGAGAAAAAAAGAGAAAGGAGGTTATTTTGAAATAAAACTAAATCCAATTTTTTTATGTAAATAAAAAATAAGGGAGGATAAAAGTAATGTTTAAAAAATTATTTTATCTTATTATTGTGGCTTTAGTATTTGTTTCTAGTATATCAGTTTGTGTTTTTAGTCAAGAAAAAGAAGTGGAATTAACGATGCTTAATTATCTTGATATTACTTCTCCAGAAGCTGCAGCTTGGGATGCTACTGTGGCAGCATTTAATGCTAAATATCCCAATATCACGCTGAAAATTGAAAATAGTTTTAGCGATGCATACCATCAGAAACTTGCTGCGCTGGCTGCTGCAGGAGATCTGCCTGATGTTATGTATCTGTGGCCAAGTGGACGAAGTGCTGAAATTTATAGAAATAAGCTTACCGAAGATCTGTATCCATTTCTAGGCGCAGATAAAGACAAATTTGTTCCCGCTGCTGTTGCTCCCCAATGGGATGGTAAACTTTATGAGCTTCCTATTGGAATCACTGCAACCCATGTTATGTATGTTAATACTAAACTACTTATTGATCTTGGACTTACCATTCCTAAGACCTACGATGAACTTGTTGCGATGGTGCCTAAAATAAAAGAAGCTGGCCTTTATCCTATCTTAATGCCTAATAAAGCTTCCTGGGTTATGCAGTCCTGTCTATTCAGCGCTTTGGTAGGAAGAATATGCGGACAAGAGTGGATAGATAAAGCAATTACAGGAGAAGCCTCTTTTACAGATCAAGAGTTTGTTGATTCTCTTGCACTTGTAAAAGATATGTATGATACTGGTTTACTTCCACCTCAAAGCATCCAGTTAGAGTACGGAGATGGTCCAAACCTGTTTGCTTTCAATTTTCCTTTTAAAGTTGGCAATCTTGGATTGCTTATTTCCTTTACAACTGTTAACACAGCTGGCAATTTCATATCTAAAAGTTC
>ASPC01000101.1 GCA_000405345.1 Atribacteria bacterium SCGC AAA255-N14 | reverse complement strand
GGATGTTTCAAGTGTGATGTTTTGTCTAAGGGTAAAATCTGAAACGTGATTATCAGGGTCTCTCCCTCCTACAGTTAATACACTAAATTTGATAGAGAGTGAACTTTGGTTAGTAATTGTAAAATCGGCATTAATTGTATCTCCTACATAGTAGGGAGGGTCGGGGGTTATTTTCAAAGGAGAAGTAATAATTGGGGTGGTTTTAGAAATTTCGGCAGCTTGTTCTATTTTGGCAATGTGCCTTTCAATAAATCCTGTCCCATTCTTAGGATCAGTACTTGGATTAAACCAATCTGCTAATACTTGCTCGTGGGTTGGATCATCAGGATTTTTTTGAACTTCATTATTTATTTTAATGGTAGTATAACCGGGATAGTACCAAAAACCTGTTCTAGTGTCCTTGCCGCTTTTGTAAGGTCCTTTTCTAATTCCAAAATGTAAGTGTGGTAAACTTTTATAGTCTTTCTGTTTACCAGAAACATACCCAATAGGGCTGTCTGTAGATACTACTTCACCAAATTTAAGTTTGATTCCTCCTTCACCTAGCCTTTTCATATGATAATATACGCTACAAACATAATCTCCATCTGGGTCACTAACTGTCAACTTGTGTTCTATAATTACGGTATAGCCAAGGACTATATCTGCAAATTTAACAACTCCATCAGCCATAGGATAAACTGCATAGTTTTTTATATCAGCATCTTCTCTCCCAATATCCTCTCCAAGATGGTATCCATTCCATTGATTATTCCATTTACCGAAGTCTTGCCATAAAGGTGACCAATCTCCCTCGAGAGGAAAACGAAAACTATTAGCTATGGGCGCTTCCTGCGCATTTACAATAATAATTGACAAAAAAGTAACCAATAAAGTTATTACTAATAAATATTTTTCCTTCTTAAACATTTTTAGCCTCCAAAAGATTTATTTTTAAAGTACTAAAATTAAAAAAAGAATCCAAGTACAGATAATATAGTACCGAATATTTTGTTTTCCTATATTGTAAACTAATGTCTAGAAATGTTTATATATCCAATCGCGATTCTCAGAAAAGATTTTATTTTACTAATAACTATTTATAATATACTAATAAAAATTTAAAAAATCCTTCTTTTAGGATTTAAACTTTATCAAAAATTATTATAAAGACCTTGCAAAATTTATTGAATCCTTTATAATTCACTATTACCGCAATTTTGCTCCTTAAAAATCATGCCATGCTCCCTAGAACCGTTTCCTCGATCTGATTAAGTATAGTAGGTATTTGATTATTGATAAAATTTGTAATTCCCCTTTATGATTCCCTATGAAACTTAAAAATCGTTTGTTATACGCGAAATTTGAAGGAGTATTTTTATAGTTAAGGGTTAAAGTTAAAACAGCTCAAAAATCACTTTTTGTCAATTTTTCTTCACAGAAGACAATAAGATTTTAATCTCACTATTGGCCATTTCTACTCAGTTATTTTGATTTCTTACTTCCTCGTTTTCCTTTAAGTCGTCTGATTTCGGATGTATTATTCTATGGTTAAAGCTTTTTTAAGGCTTACGGTCTCGCCTCCTATTAGTGGTATCGTTATTGTCACAAAATACTTTCCTTTTTTCAACCCATACATTGCTTCCGCCCTTATAGGTACCTTGTTCTTCCCATTGGGAATATAAGTGGGGGGATAGAAATCTATTTTATAAGGTGAAATGGAATATCGTCTCGTAAGGAGGGTCATGTTCTCTAGTTTCCCATCTAGGGTAATTAGAGCTCGTTCATTTGTATCTCTCTTTGCTGGCAGATCTCCGTTATTTATTAGTGTAAGACTGGTCATCTCCAGGAAATAATAACCAGCATAACCATAGGCACCACCTAGGTGGGTTATTTTATATGTAAATTCTGCATCCGCTATGGAAACGTCTGGTAATGTAAACCATAACTCTTTCTTGTAAATAATTTTTTCTGGTGTTACAGTTTTTACAGTTAGAATATAAGGACCTTTAGATAAGGGTGCATTCCCCATACGAATCTTGACAGTTTCGAAGTTGTCAATTAATGCTCTTTTTGATATAAATCTAATATCTGTCTCTCCTTCAGGATTGGCAAGTATAAGTGCCAATTCATCCGCTGGACCACTTACGTTTACAGGTATGACTACAAATATGTTACCTGATACTATTGGCTTATTGCACTCGATGTGATACAAAGATGAGTCTATAAGTAATTTTTCTTTTTTTGTCTTAATTACTTTCATTGAATTTATAATAGATTTAGCAATATTTTGATATTTTGACCACTTATCTTCCGCTACAATAACTGAAACTGAAAAATATTTATTATTTTCTTTACAATAGAAATCCTTAAATAAAATATGAATCTTTGAACTATTTAGAAAATCATTAATATACACTTTTTTTAAAAATTCTCCATCTAAATCGAGTAGTATCTCCATAAAATTTCCGTTATCAGTTTTTTCATCTTTTATTATTTGTGTACTACCCATATAAAATTCTATTGTTTTTCCTCTTTTTATTGCTTCTTTTTCTAGATCTTCTGGCACTTCCCTTAAGAATTTAAAAAGATCCATTAAATCAAAATCTTGAGAAATTATCATATGTATACTTATTTCTTTCGAATATCCCACATCTAATGATTTTTTTAAACCGACATGAGTAAATTTTGCTTCAGGAATATTAGGCCAATCAGGATATCTTGCTGAATATTCTGCATAAATATCTTTATAATAAAAGGTTTTAAAAGTTATTTCTTTTTTTGTTT
>ASPC01000100.1 GCA_000405345.1 Atribacteria bacterium SCGC AAA255-N14 | reverse complement strand
AATAATTCGGTCAAATAATTCATATTTAATCTGGTTAGTTGAAGTTTTAGATCAACTTGTTTTTGGCTATCTTTTTGAAGGTCAACCTGTCCATCGACAGTTAAACTGATACTATTATTGTGTAGCATAATCTTTCTAAATTGTAATAAAGGAAATTGATAGGATATTTCTCCTTCAAAATTATCTACAGCTAAATTTTCCCAATTAACGCTCTTTATTTGTGCCCTGCTTTCTATTTGAGGTTGAGAAACTGTACCCCGAATTTTTCCAGCAATATTACAAATTCCTCTTAATTCATTAAGATTAAATAAAAAGGAGAAATCTTCCAAGGAAATATAATCACTATTGAATTGAAAGTCCAGCTGATTTTTTGAATCCGATTTTCCATATATATTAAATTGATTATGAAGATAAGATAAGACAAATTTATTTAACTCGAACGAAGAAGAATTGATAATTTTCATTTCCAATTGGGCAGTAATGGATTCTTGCAATTTATTTTTCAATAATTTCACTTCTTGTGCAGTTAATTGACCGGTTAAGTTTATAGGTGAATTCGCAAGAAGAGTTCCTTCTATCATGAAATTTCCAGATAAGCTACCCGAAAATGAATCCAAAAAGGTTATTTTCTTAAAGGCAGAATTTTCTAAATCAAGTCCTTTGACCTGTGCAAAAAATTTATAAACCGGAGATGGTTTTTCCCAATCAATTATTCCCTCTATTATTATTTTAGTATCTTCCCATTGGGTCTCCAGGGATTCTATCATAAGTTGTTCTTCTTTAAAAGAGAATAGAAGGTTTGGGTTTTGTAATGGCCAGCCGTCTATGTTAAGCAGCAAAGAGTTAAGTTTGCCTTTTACCTGGAAGTCATTAAGATTGCCTTTTAAATTGACATCCAGAGAGATATCCCCTTCTAACAAAAGACTGGTTTCTGAAATATATCCTTCCAGCTCTTCCTGTAAAAAAGCTAAAGGAAAGTCATTGGTTTTTAAATCAAGATTAAAATTGACTATTTCTTGAAAAGAAAATGTCCCCGCGAGATTGAAAGGTTGGTTATGAAAGAATCCTTGAAGGGTATCGATTTGAATCTCTGATTCTTGGAATTGAATTAAACCATGAGTATTTTCAAGGAATATTCTATTGAGAGATTCGGGCCTTAAATTAGCTCCTTGAAATGATGCTTCGCCCTGCCAGGATATTTTAGCAGGCTCTAAAGTTGGATCAGAGTTTAAGACTAGTTTTAAATCAAATCGACCCTTTTCCAGATTTAACAGTTCGAGACCATTGATATAATGTTGAAAATGCATCATATCAGCATTTTTAAGCTGACAATTTAGGGAATAGAGAGGTTGGTCAATAAATAAATATCCTTGTATGGCAATCGGTGAGCTATCTTCTTCTATTAAACCATTAAATTCAAATTCAACTTTTGGTAAGTTATTTAAGTCAAGAAAACCATTTAGGTTTTTAACCTCAGTGGATAATCTTTCGGTCTGATTGACAAAATCATCTTTAAAGAGGAGGTAACTATCTTTAAAAGAAATTTTGTTGAAAGTAAGATTATTTTTAATCATTTCCGGCTGAAGATTGAGATTTTTTACCATATCAAAATTTCCTTGTATATCTCGTTGAAGATTTAAGTTAGCTTTTTGAAGGGTAAGCTGTATGATGGTTAATTGCCAGTTTTTAAATTGTGGAAAGGGCAATGTAAACCGGAAATTTATTGTAACCCTCTCTGCTTCTAACAGAGTAATACTTTCTCCGGCTATAGTATTTTCTAAAATAATTAGATTAGAAAATACTAATGAATTGAAAGAAACCGACTGAATTTCTTCGATACGCACGCTTTTGCCCAGATTATTTTCTAATTGCTTAGCGATTATTGGTTTTAGATAATCTTTAAATGGTTGGCTATTTAAAATAAAAAGATAGCTTGATCCTAAAATTATGCTAAATACTATAACTATTAAAAGGAATAAAAGAAATTTTCTTTTAAACAGAGCAATCAAATTAATTTTACCTCGTCTACTAAAAAGATTAAATAATAGATGGATTAAATATTAAATGAATGAATAATATAATAATATAATTGCAGATTAAATTAGAGTATTAGATGGTAGTTTTTCTCCAAAAACCTTTATTTTATTTCTTCCCTTATTTTATTTCTTCTTTGGTTAGTTCAGCATTTTCTTTTTCTGACGGGCAACTAGTCGCATTCTTTTTATTCTTAATATAGTAGTTACTAAAAAGCTGGTTAATATTCCGGCAATAAAGGCAATAATTAAAATGAATGTAACAGAGCTTTTTACTTCCCAATTAAGAAAATAAACCACAAGGGGAAAGGGATTTTGAAAGGAAAAAACGATAATAGAAATAGTAATTAGCGTCGCCAAAATTAAATAAATTTGCATGGCTAACCTCCTTATTAAAAGAATATAATTAAATTTCTTCGATATGCCAAACTGTAATGATAAATACTTAAGATATAAGTATCTTTTCTTATCTTTAAAGATATTTCCCAAAACATCATTTTTTCCAAGAGATTGTCATCATAAAAATTTTAACTCAAATAATGGTTATTTTTTATTTTCGTTGGAAAGAAATACGGTTTGAGTAGGATATGCAAATTCAATTTTTTGTTTTTCGAAAGCTTCTTTAAGTTGAAAATTAATTTCTGGCTGATGTTCAATTCGAGATATAATCCCCTTAGTGATGCTTAACATATCACCACCCATAGGAAATCCATAGA
>ASPC01000099.1 GCA_000405345.1 Atribacteria bacterium SCGC AAA255-N14 | reverse complement strand
ATACGCCCACAAGGCCATCAGAGGCGGAGAAAAAGAAGATAATAAAAATCTTTTATAAAATGATAAAAAATATGTTATAATATTTTTTGTTAAGCGAAATAAAATACCGATTAATCAATTACTACAAACTAAAAACACACTATTGAAATATTTAGAGAAGTAAAAGTAAAAAAATTTATTTAAGAATATCTATAGTTGGAAAGAAGGGGAAAATGAAAAGAAATAATAGAGATGTAAAAAAAGGGAAAAAATCTATGATAAGAGAACTGTTGGAAACAGTAATCAGTGCTGGGATAATTGCTTTTATAATTATTACCTTCATAGGTCAGGTTACGGTAGTAAGGGGTGCTTCTATGGAACCCACTCTCCATAATAACGAAAGGCTTATTGCCAATAAAATTAGTTACCGTTTTGAATCACCTGAAAGAGGTGAAATTATAATTTTTAGACCTCCTTTAGAAATAAAGCGGAATTATATTAAAAGAATAATTGGAATGCCTGGTGATAAAGTTGAAATTATTAATGGAGAAATTTATCTTAATGATAAAAAATTAGAAGAGTCTTATATAAAGAATAGATCGTATGAAAGTATGCCTCCTACAATAGTACCTGATAATTCTTTTTTTGTCTTAGGAGATAATAGGCCCAATAGTAGTGACAGCAGATATTGGGGATTTGTTCCTCGTAAGAATGTGGTGGGCAAAGCCTGGGTAATTTTCTGGCCCTTGAATGAAATTAGAATGCCGTGAACTAGTCGTTAGTGAATAGTAATTCGTATTGAGTATCGCGTGAAAAAAAATATTTTTACAAACTAAAAATAAAAAGGAGTAATAAAAAATGAATTTAAGTAAAAAAATTATACTTTTAGGATTGGTTTTAATTTTTATCACCATCAGTTTTGCTATGTTTTCTTTTGCCAGCGAAGAAAAAGATTATATTTACCAAGCCTTAAAATTAATTGATGAAGAAAAAAATAATGAGGCAGTAGGAGAATTAGAAAAAGCCCTGGCGATAGTTAAAACTAAAGCTGATTTAGAATTAATTAATTTATTTTTATGTAAGGAAAACCCTTCAATGTTTGGTATTTACAACCCAAGAGAAAATGTAATATTCAGTCAGGATGATACTATTTTCATCTATGGCGAACCAAAAAATTATACCTACAAAGAAATTCAAAAAGGCTTATACGAAATACATTTTAAAGCAGAGATTTATTTATTAGATTCTTCTGATAATGTATTAACTGGGGATATTAATTTTTTAGATTTTCCTTTAACCTCACGTGCAAAAAATTCTGAAATATTTATCTCCAGTGAGCTTCCGGTAAAAAATTTATCCCTTCCTTCTGGAGACTATAAATTTCGCTTTATTTTAAAAGATGCATTATCTCAAAAAACTACGGAAGCAACCATTGATTTTACGATTGCAGAGTAAATTCCATAGACAAGCAGGCAGTTAAGTTAGATGCGGCAATTAGCAATACGTAATAAGTAACTCGGGGTGTATGTAATACGCCCCGAGTTTTTGGCTTTATCTTTTTTATAAGCTAAACACTGTACGCTAATTTTATTTCTGTATAGGAATCAAGCAGAGAAATTTTAGAGTATCAGAACCGGTATTTTTAAATTGATGTTTCTCTTCAGGAGCCACATAGACCACTGTCCCACTTTTAATCCGGGTCTCCTTCTTGCCATCAGTGGCTACTCCTTCACCTTCTAAAATAAATACTTCATGTTCCCAATTATGAGCATGTAAAGGACTGTACCCTCCCGGACCAACCTCAAACAACCTCATAGCAAAGTTCGGGGCCTTATCTTTATCAGAAATAAGCCACCTTACTTTGACATCTTTAGCTTCCTCAAAATCTACAGCTTCAGCTTTAACTTCTTTATAATCTACTATTTTCATTTTTTTCTCCTTTTTGTATTTTTTATTTTTGTTAAATATTTTAACGAATAAATATAAATATATCTAGTTTTCAAATTAGACAGGCGAGCCTGTCCTCGTGAAAATGGGGAACGCCTGTCCTACGAAATTAGAATTATGCTTCCTCTTAAATCTTTTCGCTTAAGGAATTTCTAACAATTGGATAAAAATCTTCTTCTCTTTCAATAATTGTAACATTTTGTTTCCGGGCTTCTTCTTTTTGAATATCAGTTGCGTAGCTCCAGCCGGCTAAAAGAACTTTTACTCCTAAAGTTCTGGTCTGAATCAAATGGCTTACCTGATCATCTACAAAATATATTTCCTCAAAATTAATATTATATGATTTTACAATATGCTTCATCTGCTCAGACTTATCTTCTCCAAATCTCCTATCTAAAATATCTTCTGATTCAATAGTAAAACCAAAATATTCATGGGTAAAAGACTTGGCAATTGCTTTTCTTCTGTTAGAGGTAGCAATTATAATTTTAGTTCCTTCTTCTAATAATTTCTTTATCCCCCCTGTTACATTGGGATAGGGTGGCTCCAAATTAAACCAGGCTCTGTAATTTATATTTTGCAGTCTTTCTCGTTCTTTATAAAATTCTTTTTCATAGGCCTCAAAATCAAACTTTACTGTCTTTCTATAATTGTCAAATTCTTCTTGATCATTAACAAATTTATTTTCTTCTATTAATTTCTGGATCAAACCATAATCGGTTGCTCCACGAATATAAGGCCTTAGAGTTCGGTAATATTTTATCTCTTTTTGATATTGCTTTTTAATCTCTTCCCAATTTTCGAAAGTAAAGAGCTCTCCCCCAAAATATTTCTTTTCACCCGGACCATAAAGTCTTAAATAAGCATTATGACCCACAAAAAGCGAGTCTAAAACACTATCGACAATTACTCCATCAAAATCTAAAGCTAATATCTTCAATTATATACTCCTTTAGTCTATTTAATTTTATCAAAGATAGTCCTCTCGTATAGGATAA
>ASPC01000098.1 GCA_000405345.1 Atribacteria bacterium SCGC AAA255-N14 | reverse complement strand
TACAATTGTAGTATTTAATGACTACCATGTCAAATTGTATTTGCTGGGGTTGTTAGAGTACATGTCAGGTGTCGGGAGATGGTTCTTTGTCACACTTCAAGAATATATATTTACCTTATTAAGTCGCCACTAGTGGTTAAAAGAATTAGTTTTTTCTAATTTTTCTACACTTTTATATAAATACGACAAAAGACTTATAAAATCCTTCTTTTTTTAAAATAAAATTATTTTTCTCTAATTCTTTGTCTATCGTTTTAAAAATTGTTTACTCCATTAATCTTATACAGGATATAATTCTCTCTGCTGATTTTTTCACCGGTTCAGATAATCCTTCTGTCAATTGAATACTCTTTGGTTGAATACCCAGAAAAAAGACATCCGCACCCGTGTCAGCTTCGATAATAGCGGCAAGTATATTTGGAGAAAGAGAATGAGTACTCAGCGATGTATCAGGGATATTATTTTTTTCAATAAGTCTGATCTCTCCCGGCATACCTCCGAAATTCGCTGCATCGATAATAACGACTTTACAGGGTTTTAATTGGATTGCCCTATCGATGATATTTTCGGGTTTATCTTCTGCATTGATAACAGTAACATTTTTCTTACTTTTTTTAATCTGCCGGGCTATAAAAGGACCTACACCGTCATCAGAGCGAAAGCGATTACCGATGGTAATAGCTAACAACAATCCTTTCCTGGAAGGAGTGAATAGCTCTTTTAATTCAACGGTTAACATATTTGACATTCAGGAAATGAGCAGAACAGGATATACATGGGTCGTAAGCCCTAACCAGCATTTCCAGGCTTAAAGTAATATCTTCATCGGATTTGTGTAGGATTTCAGGTACCAATTTTTTCATATCGCGTTCAATATTGTTGACATTCTGACTGGTGGGAATAATACAGTTTGTTTTAATAATGATTCCTTTTTTATCAACTTCATAGCAGTGAAAAAGTATCCCTCTTGGGACTTCAACTGCACCTACGCCGGTGCCCGCTTTTACCTTGATGCGGTTCTGTTCGTTTAAACCAACAATGATTTCTTCATCATAATTAATTTTTTTTCTTTTAAAATCTTCCAAAATCCTTATACTGTCCTCCAGGCTATGTACACATTCAATCAATTGTGCTACTGTATTCAAATAAGGATTGGTAACTTTTGGTTTCATGTTAAGTGTATTTGCCACCTCTTTGGCTTTGGGATGTAATTTTGTAGCGTTAAGATTAAATCGGGCAAGAGCACCTACCGCGTAAGATTCACGATGCCATCTTGCATGTTTTGCCGAAGAATGCGGAACGATAAATTCATTAGTTACCTTTTTATATTCATACTTAGTGACACGTTTGCCGTCCGATGAGCCGACATCTCCCTGAAGCATCGGGTATTCTGCATCATCGGATAGCAGGGCAACATATTCTGTCTCTCTTTCAAACACCGGAAATTTTAATCCTGCTGCGAGTTCAACTGTTGCATCCATACCTGAACGCATATCATATAGCATTTCCAACATGGCATCAAGGTCTTTTTCCCGGGGAAGCTTCGTAAATCCGCCAACAATGGCTGAGATAGGATGAATATGACGACCAACAAGAATATCACAAACATCATTACATGCTTTTTTCATTTTTAAAGCAAGCCGAACCACTTGATTATGTGATTGGATTAAAGGGACAAAACTCTTTACCCCCAGTAAATCCGGTGCAACCAGAAGATAGATATGAAGAATATGGCTATCCAGATTTTCCATATGCAGGAGAAATTTCCTTAGTGCGAGGGTTTGTTTGGAAGGTATAAATCCAATCGCATCCTCAGCTGCTTGAATGGAGGCCAAAGTGTGCCCGCAAGAGCAGATACCGCATATGCGTGAAGTAATATGTTGAGCCTCAAATATTGACCTGCCCTGAAGCATGCCTTCAAAGAAACGCGGAGCTTCAACAATTTGAAGTTCGCATTTCTCTAGAATTCCTTTTTTTACATTAACCACAATGTTCCCGTGACCTTCTACCCTGGTTAGATATTCAACATTTACATTAACGGTTCTCTTACTCATCTTTATCCTCATCTAATTCTCTACATTTATTATACATGTTCATTTTATTAATAATCATGGCCATGGGGATATTATATTTCTTGATGACGTCTTTTGCTCCCTTTTCATTCGGATTGGAAACCATGCCCCGGCAGCCATAACATATATTATTATTATTGATACACCAGGAATTGCACCCGGCTCGAGTAATGGGGCCAAGACAGGTTAGTCCACGGTCATACATGCAAACATTTTCATTTAACTTACATTCCACGCATACCGAATAATCCGGTACTTGATAAGGAAGTCCGGCCAACACGGCTTTCATTACCTTCAAAAATTCCGGGATATATACCGGGCATCCATGAACAAAGTAATCTACTTTGACAACTTGATGAACTGCACGGGTTTTCATGGTATCAAAATATTTGTAGTCTTCCCCGTAGACTTCTTTTCTTATATCCTTTAATTTAAAATTATTTTTCATGCCGTTCACACCACCAATTGTGGCACAGGAACCGTAGGCAATTAAAATCTTTGACCTATCTCTAATTTTTTTAATGAGTTCAACCGCATGTGTGGTAGTGATACTCCCTTCAATAATAGCAATATCATATTCTCCATCCCATTTTTCAGACATCGCTTCACGAAATTCCACAACATCAACAATGCCAAGCAGGTCAAGAAGCGTCTCGCCCATATTAGTTACCTGTAATTGACATCCTTCACAACAGGCAAAATCAAAAAATGCAACTTTTGGTTTGTTCATTATATACTCTCTTTTATATCTTTAATTTGGTCGTAAGAAAAAATGGGGCCATCTTTACAACAATAAAAGCGGCCAATCTGACAATGCCCGCATTTACCAAGCCCACATTTCATATGCCGTTCAAGGGAGACCAGGATTTGTCTTTCGGGAATTTCTTTTTCCAAAAGTTCCCTGATAACATACTTATACATCACCGATGGACCGACAACCAGGGCAAAAGTCCTTTTGGGAGATAGATTAATACCGGGTATAAGTGATGTTATCAATCCAACATTACCCTTCCAATCAGGG
>ASPC01000097.1 GCA_000405345.1 Atribacteria bacterium SCGC AAA255-N14 | reverse complement strand
CCTCTTCGGCTCCTTTTCTTTTATAAAGGAAAGAAAAGGTCTCTCCTGTTACCTTCATACAGGTTACAATATTTTATTTTTGGTTACGCAATGATAGAGGATTGATAGTTTGATGATTAATACAGTTATAAGAATGTTACTTAGTGGGTCTCTTGGGATAGAGAAAGAATATTATTTTTAAGTTAAATCTTAGATAATATAGCTTTTTATTTTAGTATAATATTATTATAGATATTCTGCTTAGATAAAAAATACGCTTATTTAATTTTTTTAGTCACTATTTTATATATACTATTCAACTTATTAAAAATCCTTCTTTTTCTGGAAAATAATTTATAAAAATAAACAAGCCATTCAGCAAAGGCCAAAGGACTTGAAATTAGCAAGCTCCCCCTATTGGACACGTTTAGAACTTTTAAAGAGGATATGGCAATAGGAAATATTAAATTAAATCAGTTAATTCTTCAATATTAGAGTAATATCTAAAGATTTAAATTAATAAAGTATTTATAAAACATTAAAGCTATTCAAGAAAGATCAAGGGGTTTTAAGTTGTTTTGTCCCCCAGACAGGGCGATTTTCCAGCTTTTTTTATGAGTAACAAAGTTGAAAAACCGTATCAAAAGCTGAAAGCTATCGAATTATTGAGCTAGTACAGCTGTCTCTATTCTCTATTTTTTAATATTCCCCAAAACGATATTACATAATCCCATTACATCAATATCTTTTTGGAATTTATTCCAACCTTCTTCTCCTTCTAAAGTACGCTCAGGTTGCCCATAATTAGTAAGATAGGCAATGATAAGGTCATATTCGAGATCAATTAAAAGAAAAGTTCCTGCTCCCCCCATTTTTCCTATAGCTTTTTTAGATACTAAATCTCCAAAAAAAGAGTGAGGAGAAAAGGCATATTCCCAAAACCAAGTCTTGGGACCGCTTAAGATATAATGAAGATAGGAAGAAGGAGATTCATACACACCGGAGTTGGTCACCCCTTCAGTCATTTTATTTACAGTAATCTCCCCTAATATTCTTTGGCCCTGGTAAATACCCTGATTCAAAATCATTTGAGAAAATACAAACATATCTTTAGCGGTGGAAAAAAGCCCATCAGATCCAAGTACTTCACCTAAATAATGCTCTAAGTCCTGGGTAAGTTCTCCTCTTAATAGACGCCCGTTGTCTGATTTTCCGGTAGCTGCACAATTTTCTTTATCCTGAGGGTTAAACATAGTATTTTTCATCCCCAGTGGGTCAAAAATCCATTCTTTAGCTGCTAAAGACAAAGATTTTTCCATAACTCGTTCCAATAATTTTCCCAAAATTCGGCAGGAAACATCACTATAAAAAATTTTAGTCTCCGGTTGATAGGCCAATTCTTGAGTATAGTGCAAATTCCAGGCATTTTTTAAATCTCCCTTTGATGCGGCTTCTTCACAGCCTACAGGGTCATCCAAAGGAATTCCTCCGGTAAAATTTAGGAGATTTCTTATAGTAATTTTTTCTTTCTCTTGGTTGGTTCCAAATTCCGGGATATAATTTACTATCCTATCATCAAGATGCACCCTCCCCTCTTCAACTAATTTGAATATTAGGGGAAGAGTTACCATTACTTTAGTGATAGATTCTATATTAAAAAGCGTATTTTCATTCACTTTGTCTGTCTGACTTGCTGAACCCTTCACCTTGGAACCGAGAGACAAATTTAGCACTACATCTCCTTGATGACCCATCAATACCTGGCACCCGGGATATAATCCTTTGTCTATCTTTTTGCGAATAAATTCTTCAACCTTTTTTTTCATCTTATTCTCCTACACTATCCTAGGAACTTTTTTCTTCTTCGATTTTTGGTTTAAAAAATAGTTGGGTTATGCCCATAATAATTATTGTAGGTAATAACCAGCCCAATCCCTGTCCTCCCAGAGGTAATTGGGAAGCAATTTTTGTGATAATATTAGAGGTAAGACCGTAAAAAGAAAGCATATCTCCCAATCCAAAAATTAAAGCTATGATAACTCCAACTGTTACGGAATTTTTAATTTTAGCAAAATTGTAATATAAGGCACTTAAGATTAGTACAACAATTGAAGGGTATAATAGAACCAACCAGGGTACCGTATATTTTACGATTTTACTTAATCCTACCAAACCTAGAGTAAATCCAATAACAGTAGCTAATGTTACAGTTAATCTATAATTCATTTTATTATTGGTCATCTCTAAAAACATATCTCCCGCCATTGAAATGATAGCCGCCGCAGTAGTAAGGCAACTAAAAGCCATTATGATAGCGAAACTAACCAAACCAACTTGTCCTAAAAGCCCTTGGGCAATGTTGGTCGACAAAACTCCTATAGAGGCATCAGGGAAAGATGAACCTGAAGAAGCTCCCAGGTAAACCAGAACAGTGGAAGTGATTCCCAGAAGCACCGCCGTTGAAAGTCCGATAATATTTAAATTTCTATTTTGGTCTTCTTTTGTTTTTATATTTCGAATATTCAATTCATGCAAAACCCACCCACCGAATAAGAGAGCTGCTATCGCATTCATCGTATTATAAGCTTCCAACATTCCGGTGCTTAAGATGTTAGTCGAACTTGGAGCTTGTGGGGCAGAAAGCGGAGTAGCTATTCCTTTTACCGCTAAAATAATCACAAACAAGATCAAGATCGGTGCAAGAATTTTTCCTAATTTATCGATAACTGTTGCCCTCGTATAAGCTACATAAAAACATATCAAGAAAAATACCGCTAAAGTAAGCCATAAAGGAACTGTGGGCAATAAAGGTAAAATGGCCATTTCATGAGTTGCGGAAGATACTCGTGGGAGAATAAAAAAAACAACAATAAGAATGGGGATGGCAGTATAAATTTTCCCAAAAAAATTCCCCAGAGTTTTGGATGCAATACCCGTTAATGATTGATTCTGATGCGCACACGCCATATACGCCAACCATACTCCAATACTGTTAACAATCAAATATCCCAAGGCAGCAGTGAACCAGCTTGTACCTGCGCCCCGTCCTAAAATAGGAGGAAAAATAAGGTCTCCTACGCCAAAATGAGAAGAAAACATTGCTCCTGTTATTACTACCAAGACAGAAATGGGTAATAAATTCTTTTTGCTCATCGTTCTACTCCTTTCACATTTATTTTTTTGTATTTATTATAAAATACT
>ASPC01000096.1 GCA_000405345.1 Atribacteria bacterium SCGC AAA255-N14 | reverse complement strand
TAGCTTTAAGTTTTTAATTAGGACAAATTTTATTAATCTAAAACTATACGCTCCACGCTAGATTTATAATAGATAGAAAAAATAGAAAGGATGGTTTAAAATGAATAAAGAAAATTTTAACAATTTAATTTTTGTTCTGTTTTTAGTGCTTGTAATATTTATCTCTGGAATTTTTTTGGCTCTTTCTTTAAGATTATTTTCCTTGGAAAGTTTTTTCTTTAAAACAAATTATTGGATTTACTCTAATTTCTTCAACCAGATCATCTTGGGTTTAGTAGGGGCTTTATTATTTTTTTTGGCTATTTATTTAATCTGGCAAAAAGCCCAAATTAATAAGGGAAATTTATCCGTAGTTCAAAAGACTTCCTTTGGGGAAATTAAAATTTCCATCGGGTCTATAAAACGCTTAGCCTTAAAAGTGGTTAAAGGGATGGGAGAGATTACAGAAACCAGGCCAGAGGTTAATATTTTAAAGTCCGGGGGGATAAATATAGATCTTCATCTTTCCGTAAAGCAAGATGTAAATATCCCTGAACTTTCGGAGAAAATTCAACGAAAAGTAAAAGAATATCTCTTGGAAACAAGTGGGATAGAAACAAAAGAAATTAAAATACATATAGATAAAATATTTTACGAAGACAAAAAATAGTTTAAATCAGTTTTAAAAAAGGGTGGTGAACAAGAATGTCAGATAAACAGGTTATTAGAGACAATTCTCAAGAACAAGAATTGGGAAATGTAACAGTTTCCAAAGAAGTAGTAGCTGTAATTGCTGCCTTGGAAACTATAAAAACTAAAGGTGTGGTCGGTATCACCAGTGGGTATAGAAGTAATTCAACTAATATATTGCCCAGGAAGGATCTGGCCAAAGGCGTGGAAGTATGGATGAAAACAGGAGAAGCGGCAATTACAATTCCCATTATTACTGACTACGAAGTAGGAATTTTTAAAGTAGCTGAAGAGTTACAGCGTAGAGTAAAAGACGCTGTCTGTTCCATGACCGGCTTAGAAGTTATTAAGGTTAATGTTAATGTTCAGGGGATTAAATTTAAAGAGGAAAAAAAGAAAATAATGAAAGAAATACAGAAAGAAATACCGGAAGAAACAAAAAAATAAATCGCAGAAAGAATAAATTGGTGAAATTAAAGTGACAGAAATTATAAAATTATTAGCAGTAATCGTAGTGATTATTTTCTTGATAAAAAAGAAATGGAATTTAGGATATATAATGCTAATTGCCTCTCTATTGCTGGGGGTAGCCTTTTCTTTAAGCCCGATTCAGATAGGGAATAATTTTGTTTTAGCCTTGATTGACCCGGCTACTTTAAAGTTAATCGGAATAATTGTACTGGTTTATATCCTAAGCGGTGTTTTAAGAAAAGTAGAAAACCTAAGAGATTTAGTCGATTCTCTCCAGGGGCTGGTTAAAGATTATAGACTTATATTGGCTTTTATTCCGGCCTTTTTAGGCTTAATTCCTATGCCAGCCGGGGCAATATTTTCTGCTCCCATGGTTAAAGCGATAGGAGATCGAGTAGGGCTCACTCCCGAAGAAGATACCTTTGTAAATTATTGGTTTCGTCATATTTGGGAATTTGCCTGGCCTCTCTTCCCGGGGATGATAATATTTTCCGGCTTGTTAAAAGTAGAAATTCAAGAAGTTATCCTGGTTCAATTACCCTTGACCATTACAGCTGTAATAGTAGGCTTTGTTTGGGAATATAAAAACTTAAAAAAAGACAATGGTACCATCAGCAAAAAGGACATTTTCCTCAATTTAAAAAAATTATTTTTGGGCATCTGGCCCATTTTGTTTATTATAATTTTAGTGCTGGGGATAAAAATAGACATAATACTTTCTTTAGTAATAGTGATTTTGTCATTGCTTTTAATCAATATTAAAAAATTAACCCCAAGAACAATAAAGGAAATTATTAAAAACGATATAGATCTTGGAGTAGTCATTTTAATTGTCGGAATCATGATTTTTCAAAGAATACTCCAGGTTTCGGGAGGGATAGAGATCGTCCCGGAAGCATTTGCTAAATTGGGAATACATCCTTTTATTGTTTTATTCAGCATTCCCTTTTTTGTCGGTATGATGACTGGGATGAGCGCCGCAGCGCTGGGGATAGGATTACCGGTTCTGCTCCCGATAATTGTCCAAGGAGAAGCAAATCTATATTATGCTATATTGGCCTTTACCGGTAGTTTTGCGGGTGTAATGATTTCTCCTATGCATTTGTGTTTAGTGGTAACCAGAAATTATTTTAAAGCAGATATGGGAAAAATATATAAAATGCTAATTTTACCCCTAACGATTATTATCTTAAGTGCACTCGTTCTGGTAATGGTTAGAATATAGTTAAGAAATATTTATAATATGATTACACAGATTTTAGACGGAAGGAGGAGTGAAAATGAGAAAATCACCCAAAGAGATAGAGATAGAAAATGAAATATTGGCAATGTTAAGCGGGAAACCGGCGCTAGCTGCTTCTTTAATTTTTAATGATCAAGAAGCGCAAGCCTTACAAGATTATGCCAATGTAGTTTCCATAAAAAGATTGGGTTATAATGACCATGGTCCGGTACATATGCGAAAAACCGCCCAAAATGCTTTAATCATGTTTGATATTTTGAGTAAAGCAGGAATTAAATTTAGCATAGAAGAAGAGAAGATTGGCACCGCAGAAGATAGTAAAGTGGCGGTATTGATAGCATCTTTGTTACACGATGTCGGTATGTCAGTGGGTCGGGAAAATCACGAGCTGTTGGGAGTTGTTTTTGCTATGCCAATTATCGAGAGAACCTTAACCAAGATTTATACTGGAGATATTGAAAAGAAAACCATCATTCAATCTCTAATCGTTGAAGGCATTGCAGGACATATGGCTACCCAGGATATTCATTCTCTGGAAGCCGGGCTGGTATCAATCGGAGATGGATGTGATATGGAAAAGGGTAGGGCACGGATAATATTTCTCTTATCACGCACTCCTAAAGTGGGAGATATTCACAAGTATTCGGCTAATTCCATCCAAAATGTAGAAATTATAAAAGGGGAAGAGAAGCCGATTAGAATAATTGTAGAGATGACTGAGTCGGTTGGTTTTTTCCAGATAGAAGAAGTCCTCTTTCCTAAGATTTTATCTAATCCGGTAAAACCCTACATAGAGCTTTATGGTAAGGTAACAGGGGAAGAAATGCGACGCTATCTGTAGGGGCGTATATCGTATATCGTATGTCGTACATAGCGAAAAACTAAAAACGGAAAGCGCAAAGCGTAAAACCATAGCTCAAAATTTAAAATTTAAATACATTGTTTTATAT
>ASPC01000095.1 GCA_000405345.1 Atribacteria bacterium SCGC AAA255-N14 | reverse complement strand
AAATGTATTGGTCTCAAACAAGCTATTGACAAATTATTAATCTAAGCTATAATACAATTATAAGATAAGTTCATAATTTGGATCGGGGTGTCTCCCGGTCGGTAAAGGGTCTCCTGCAAAAGGAGACTCTTTACTTTATGGAAATAATTTTAAGCCCCAACCATCATATTCTCCTTCTTTATCACAATATATTTTCTCCTCAATAATCATAAAAGGTATATATGGTTCTTCACTATTTAATAAATGGCAAGGTAAAGGATATGCACATAAATCTGCAACTTGAAGCCCCACAATATTATCTTTCTTAAAGTTAAACTCGAATTTCTTAATTTTCCTTTTTAATCTATTGGGAAAGATATAATATGTACCTAAATCAAGTGTTGAATTGAATTGTGATAATAGTTTTTGATCTTCTTTTTTCCCTCTTCTTTCTGCTTTTATTTCTACCTCTGCGCTTTTATCTAATTCATCCATGCAAAAAACGAGTCTTTCAATTATAAAAGATAATGAAAGCGAATATGGATCTCTTGCACTTTTCCCATATCTTTTAATATATTCTTCTTTATTTATTCCCACTCCGATTATTTTGAATGATGAGTTGAATGGAAAAAATTTTGTTGAAATAATAAATTAAAAAAGTATAATAATAATATTGTGAAATAAATAATATGAAGGTATTTGGCCAAATATAAAATACGAAAATATTTAAAAAGGAGGTAATTAAATATAAAAGAATAAACATAAAAATTAAAAAAACAGAGGCTAAAACATTGTACTTAAATATATGTTTATCTACTTCTTCATTATCGTATTAGATATGTGTTAGAGACTAATTTACTATTTATTAGCAGTTTTTAGTTGTAGAAAGATAAAAAGAAAGGAAAGTACTAATGACCAAGCTAATGAAGATTAAAAGTTTAAAGAATTATGGTATCCCCTCTTATATTCTAAACATCTGGGAAGAACATTATTCTCCTTGCTTGCTACCCATACAGGAAGAGGCGGTAAGAAATTATGGGACTCTGGAGGATGAAAATCAAAATCTTCTGGTTATTGCTCCCACTTCATCAGGAAAGACCTTTATCGGAGAGATGGCTGCTATAACCCAGGTAATCCATCAGAAAAAGGTTATCTATTTAGTCCCCTTAAGGTGTTTAACTGAAGAAAAATATAGGCACTTTAAAAACCTTTACAGTAATTGGGGATTAGAGATGGTAATGTCTACACGGGCCCGCCGTGAAGATGACCACCGCATAATCCAGGGAAATTATAAAATAGCGGTAATGGTCTACGAAAAATTCTACTATTTTCTTCTGAAACACCCCAATTTTTTAATAGATGTTTCACTGGTAATAATAGATGAGATGCAGATGATCAATCATCCGAAATGGGGTCCTCTTTTAGAAAATATAATAGACCACCTGCGGAGAAAAAACGGAAATCTCCGGATCATCGCCCTGTCTGCCCTTATAGAAAATCAAGAAAAACTCCTAAAATGGTTTCCTGCTCAATCACTTATTTCCTATCAACGTCCGGTAGAGCTGCGTAAAGGAATGGTAAGAGAAGGCATCTTTAAATATATTACCTCTAAAAAGAAGAAGACTTATCGGAGAGAAATATTTTTTAAAGAAGATGCAGTTCGTGATAATTGTTTTGGGGATTATCTATTGGAGACAGTCAGATATTTTATTAACCAAAATGAATCTACTTTGATTTTCTTCTCAACCGTTGCTGAAACTCGACAATGGGCTAAATGGCTGGCTTCCCGATTAGAGTCTCCTGCTGCCTCTTCGGCAATAGGCGAACTTAGTGAAATGGAAGAGACTTTATCTAAAGATGAATTATTAGAATTGTTACCAAAAGGGATTGCCTATCATAATCAGGACCTCTCCTGTGAAGAAAGAAATTTAGTAGAAACTTACCTTAAAAAGGGAGAGATAAAAGTTATCTGTGCTACAAACATCTTAGCCATGGGTATCAGTCTGCCTTTTAAGAATGTCATCATTTCCCTGGATAAAATTCATCATGGTGAGGAAGATGACCGCTATATTTATCGAACCGGTCTTACCTTTACTGATATAGAAAATATGGGGGGAAGAGCCGGAATATTAAATATCGGAAAAGAGGGGAATTATATCCAGAATGGGCAGGAGTTTGGTAGGGTAATCTTCTTAGCCCATTCCCCTTTCTTTGAGACTATCTATCAAGAGCTTTACTTTAACTATCTTCAAAATGATCATCATCATAAACAGGATAAGAATCTCTCCTCACTCCGAAAAACCTTTCGAGCAGCAGAGATACCTGATAGATATTCAATTACTCCCTGTACGGGTAATCCTCTGACCAACTTGAATAACAGTATTAGTACTATACTGCCCACTAACCATTTAGTGAAGAAGGAAAAAGACCTGCTTACCTTTCTACTAAGCTTATTAGTAAACCATCAAGATGAATACAGTTCAAATAAAATAAAGCAATACCTCAGGGAAATCAGTGTTATTTCTGCTTGTCACCAGAGCAAGCCGGAGGGGGAAAATAATTTTTCAGGTTATTGGCAGTTCGATTTTGATAAAGATAATATCGAAAAAGAAATAGATTATTGTTTGGATATATTAGTGAAGAACAGATTGATTATGGAAGAAAAAAGTAGCATTTTATCTCCCACTGTTAATGGTGTTTTGATCATAGCTAAAGGAATTAAGGTAGAAACCTATCTTTGTTTTAAGACCTGGATGAAAAATAGTAAGAAGGGGGAAATCAGCAATTTAGAATTACTTATAGTCTTATCTGTAAGCAGAAATGGTAAAGACCTCCCCATCCCCTGCTCCCAGTCTTACAGGAATGATGATAAAAGAGGAAAATGTAATCATGAGTGGGATCGGGAAGAAATTTGCTGGTGTAGAATTTTAGGTTTAATCTTTAGCCAGGGTGAAGGAGATAAAGAAATCTATCGGGATAAGTTTATACTGAAAGAGGGAGAAGAGGAAACATCCACTTTAGTGGATCATCTGTCTTGTAAAAAAATCCTTTTATTATATGATTGGATAAAAGGAAATAAAGAGATAAAGAGCCTCGAACAGGAATACATCCTTTATGAGGGAGATGTACTGTGTTTAGCAGATGGATTTTGCTGGCTGGCTGATAGCTTAGCTGCTATAGCGGAAAGTGGATGCTGGAAGAAAAAGAGGAAGGAAGACCTTGAGAAGATAATATTATTATCAGAAAGACTGATAGAAGGCATAGAAGAAGAAGGGCTGAATTTGGCTCGGTTATATATCCCCGGGTTAAGCCGCTATTATATCAAGAGATTAGTAAGAGCGGGCTATATTGATGAGAAGTGTTTGAGGGAAGCGCAGGAGGAAGAGCTGGCTAAAGTATTGCCCAAGAGGTTAGTCAAAAGAATTCAGGAGAGAA
>ASPC01000094.1 GCA_000405345.1 Atribacteria bacterium SCGC AAA255-N14 | reverse complement strand
TTATGTTAAATTTATTAAAAACACTGGCGATGATGCTGCTATCTAATCCCCCGCTTAACAAACAACCTATTTTATATTTTAACTCTACTCGGCGGAAAAACTACAACTATGAGAATGATTAACTGCCTGACACCATACAATAAAGGAGATATTAAATTAAACGGGGTTTCGATCAATAAAATAGACCCGGTAAAATTAAGAAGAAGTATTGGATATGTGATTCAAGAAATAGGCCTTTTCCCCCACTTCACTGTTTACGATAATATTGCTACTGTACCGCGTTTACTAAAATGGGATGAAAAGAAAATTAAAAAAAGGGTAGAAGAATTATTGGATATAGTAACCCTGGATATTAATTTTGCCTATAAATATCCCCTACAACTTTCCGGAGGAGAAAGACAAAGAGTGGGTCTGGCCAGATCCTTGGGTGCTGATCCGGAAGTCTTGCTAATGGATGAACCATTTGGAGCAATCGATCCAATAAATCGCTTAAAATTACAAGATTCCTTTCTGGAAATCCAGGAAGAAATTAAGAAGACTATTGTTTTTGTAACCCATGATATCAATGAGGCTATCAAATTAGGAGATAAAGTCGCTATTATGAAGGATGGTAGTTTGATTCAATATGACAATCCATCCGAGATATTGGCTAACCCTGCAAATAAATTTGTGGAAAAATTGCTGGGACAAGAGCGAAGCATCAAAGCCCTTTCCCTAAAAAAAACAAAGGACTTTATTCTTAAAGATAATTTTGTTACTGTCTCTGATGAAGAGACAGAAAGAGAAATCACTAAAAAACTTCAGGAAAAGAAAGAAAAAATTGCTTTTGTTCTGGATAAAGACAATAAGCTTATAGGCCGTTATTGGCTGGAGAAATCTAAAAAGAATGAACAAGTAGAAATTAACTTTGATGATAGCCCCATTTTTGCAGAAAGAAATAACACTTTAAGCGAAACCCTTTCTACAATGTTAGAAAGTGGTGAAAAATTATTGCCTGTAGTTAACCGGAAAAAAATATTTGTAGGGATAATTAAATTAAACAATATATTTGAAGAAGTTAACAAATAAAAACATAATAACTGGAGACAAACATGATATTCCTTAATTATTTTCTCGAAAATTATAATAAAATTTTCAGATTATCTCTTCAACATTTCTGGCTTTTTATAATATCACTCATTATTGCAATAATTATAGGAGTAACTTTGAGTATAATAGCTACAGAAGAAGGAAGAGAAAAGATTGGAAAAGTAATTATTTCTATTACCGGGGCAGCCCAGGCAGTCCCCTCTATTGCGGTTATTGCTTTAGTATTTATTTATGTGGGTATTGGCGCAACACCAGCAATTATTTCTCTAATTATTTATAGTCTGGTACCTATTGTTTTTAATGCTACTTCGGGGATTCTCAGTGTTCCCAAAAATATAATAGAAGCAGGTAAAGGGATGGGGTTTACCCGTAATCAGATTTTATGGAAAATAAAGATTCCCATTGCTATGCCGGTTATTATGGGGGGTATCCGCAGCGCATCTACTATTATTATAGGGACGGCTGTTGTTGCCTCGGTCATAGGAGGAGGTGGACTTGGAGACCTAATTTTTATCGGGTTAAAACTTAATAAACCCGAAGCCCTTTTTGCGGGCGCATTTTGTTCGGCTTTAATGGCTATTATTGTAGATACAATTTTAGCCCGGGTTGAAAAAACAATAACCCCAAAAGGGCTAAAAGTAAGAAAATAAAAAAAATAAAAGGAGAAAAGAAATGAAGAAATATTTAATTTTACTTGTCGTGATTTTTTTACTGATTGGAACTATTACCAGCTTTGCTCTGGCAAAAAAAGAAATTACAGTTGGTGCTAAAAACTTTACCGAACAATATGTCTTAGGAAATATAATGTCAATTTTATTGGAAAACAACGGTTTCGAAGTAGCAGAAAAATTTGGAACCGGTAGTGCAATTACCCGAGAAGGATTGACATCCGGACAGACTGATCTATATGCAGAATATACCGGAACTGCTTCTTTGGTTTACTTAAAACACGAAGAAGTAATTACCGACCCAGTCGAATTATATAATAAAGTAAAAACAGAAGATTTAGAAAAGAACGGTATTGTCTGGTTAGATCGCTCCAAAATAAATAATACCTATGCCATTGCTCTTACTAAAGAGCAGGTAGCAGAAATTGGTGGTACCTTATCTGACCTTGCTAAATATGTTAATCAACATCATGACCTTATCTGGGGAATTGATCATGAATTCGCCGAAAGGGTGGATGGTCTACCAGGTTTGGCTGAGCACTATGGAATGGATATAAATGAAGAAAATATCAAAACAATGGACGCAGGCTTAACCTATGAAGCATTAGATCGAGGACAAACTGATATTACTATGGTTTTTGCTACTGATGGTAAAATCAAAAAATATGGTCTCCAGGTTTTAAAAGATGACCAACAATTTTTCCCAGTATACAACATCTGTGTCAGTGTAAGAGAAGAAGTTCTGAATAAATACCCGGAAATCAGCGAAATTTTAAAACCAATTTCTGAACTGGACGATGTAACTATGACAGAATTAAATTATCAAGTCGACGCTACCGGCTTACCGGCAAAATTAGTCGCTAAAAACTTCTTAAGAGAAAAAGGATATATAAAATAATCAAACTTGCAATTCTCTAAACTAAGATTTAAAGTTAAAGCACTTCCTGGAAAATCCAGGAAGTGCTTTTTTTAAAAAATAACTTTTTAAATAAAAAAATAAATACTAAAAATCTTAATAAAATTATAAAGGAGATTTTTATGAGTGGTATTGTTGCTGCTTTTGGCAACCCAAAACTATCTGAAATTCAACAGATGCAAGAAACAATTAAATACAGGGGTAAATATACTTCCGGTATCTTTCAAAAAAAAGATGTTATTTTAGGACAAAATTATTTTGAAGTAGATAAGGGCAGAAAAGGTTTAATGGATATACCAGTCCATTCCTCGGAAGATTCGGAAACCAGAATCTGTTATGATGGGCAAATGGGAAATTGGGAAACCTTGGCTCAACAATTCGGGGTTAAAAATGAATCATTTATCGAAGAAAGAATTCTACTCACTTTATTTAAAAAATACGGAAAAGGCATGCTGGAATATCTTAAAGATACTATTTTTGCTTTTGTTATTTCTGATGGTAAAAAATTGCTGGTCTCCCGTGATATCCTGGGAGTTAAAACTTTGTTCTATGGTTATAATAAAAATGATGATACAATTTATTTCTCCACCGAACTAAAAAGTCTTATTCAAATTACCAGCGATGTCTACGAATTTCCCCCTGGTCATTACATGGATAATTCCGGTCAATTAAAAAAATTTGGTAAATTGCCTGCACTTGCAACCGGTAATATGGAAAATGAAAAGATCGATAATATTACTCAAACCCTGCTCAATATGATTGAAGAAAGCTTTTGCCGCCGAGTAGAGTTAAAATATAAAATAGGTTGTTTGTTAAGCGGGGGATTAGATAGCAGCATCATCGCCAGTGTTTTTAATAAATTTAACATAA
>ASPC01000093.1 GCA_000405345.1 Atribacteria bacterium SCGC AAA255-N14 | reverse complement strand
TTTTCGGCTCCGTAATGTGCGACAATCAATATTGGAACACGATTTTTCAGTGCAAGAAAAACTACTCCCGGTTGGCCCTTGGCCAGCACCCCGTTGCCACTTCTTGTTCCTTCCGGAGCAATGCAGAGCATTTTTTTCTCTTTTAGAGCTTTTCCCGCTTCTTTAAATGTGGATACGCCCGGGGTTCCTCTATTAACAGGAATGGCTCCCCATTCTTTTACCAGTATCCTTAGGAACCAATTGTCCTGGTTTTCTATTTTTGAAATTCCACAGACTTTGCGGGGAAGTAGAAGCGTGTATATGAGCGGGACCTCGAGAAAATTGATATGGTTAATCACCAGAATCAAAGGTCCTTGACGGGGTATAGATTCCAGTTTATCTCCTTCAACCTTACAAAATATTTTTAATAGCACTTTGATAATAAAGGTTATGAATCTACCAGTTAATGACATGATGGCTTTCTTCTGGTGATTATTTGAAGTGCTGATGGAATTATTTGAACCTTCAGTACTGTGCCTGCAATGCAGATAGTTTCTCCATCAGTATGAGCTGTCATACTTCCTGAAAGTGCTTTTAGGGAGAATTTTTCAGCAGAGTCAGTAAATGTACCACGGTGCCTGCTTTGTTCCCCTTTCATGTAGAGCATCATAGCCTTGAGCAAAGAGATTCTCGTCCCCTGTTGTGTTAAGGCAAGATTAAGCAGACCATCACTCATATCTCCATCAGGAGCCATAAAGAAGGCTCCTCCCATCCGTTTCCCATTCATGATAGAAATAAGAGCCGGAGTAAGTATCTGCTTTCTATCTTTGTAAGATATTTCGATTGTTGGAGCTTTTGGGAGCATTACCAACGTTTTAAGCGCTGCAATGATATATGGTGCCGCTCCATGAAGATGCTTCATTTTTGCTGCCTCCAGCCCGACAATTGCATCAAAACCGATACCAACACCATTTCCGAAGTACCGACCCTTAGGGAAATCACCTCCGGTAATAAGCCCAACATCCATTGGATAAAAAGTCCCATCAAGAAGAAGGCGCATGCTCTCTATTAAATCGCTTGGAACTCCTGCTCCAAAGGCAAAGTCATTCCCACGACCAATGGGTAAAACACCAAACTGTAAACGATTTTTATGGATTGCTGATGATTCAGGTTTACAGGAATTAAACATAAGTCCGTTTATTACCTCGTTAGAAGTACCGTCCCCGCCGGCGGCTACGATTACCTGATCAGGAATTTGAGCACTCGATTCTGCTATGGAAGTAGCATGACCGATTTCTTCTGTAAGAATAATTTTGAAATTTGCTGCATTTTTTGAAAAGAACTCCTTTATTAAAGGGATTTTTTTCTTCGCATTTCCCTGATCCGCAACTGGGTTGAGGATGATTGTAAAATATCTGTTCATACCTACTCCTATATATCTTTTTAGATTATTATATTCAAATATTAAGTTTCCTAAATTATAGATTAGACCTTTAACATAGTCAAATGAATTGTATGAAATAATAATCAATAAAATTATAGTTAAAGCCCTAAAACCTTAAACGGCTAGGGCTTTAACCAAAACATTTCTTTGATTTTTAGTAATAAGATAAACTAATTATATAATTTTTCATAGAGTTCGTTAACCTATTATTCAATTGAAAGAGTGAACCCGGAGTTTTTATATAGGAAGTCTATCGATGTTACTATTTTTTATCTTTTCCTTTTCCTTTTCCTTTCCCTTTATCTTTTCCTTTATCTTTTCCTTTTGCGCCACAGCAAGACATCAAAATCACCTCACTTTCTAAAAAACATTAAACAAGGGCAACACAAAAACTGAATTTAATCGACCATTTATGGCAAGATATATACAACAAAAAATATTTTTTGTCAACATCTTTCATCTTTATTAGTAATCGTGCCAAAAGCTAAGTAGTGGAGTGATGTAGAATAAAATCTTAAATATATACATTACCACGTCCCTTAAAAAAGTAGTCGGGTAGATAGATGTACAAAACTTAAGGAGCAAATCCACTTACTCGTACCATTCAGCGCAGGTAAAACACATCTCGCAATGATGCTGCCAAACCGGTTTATTATCCGTCATTTTTATCTTTTGGGTTTGTCTCTCCCTTATTTATATTAAATGACCGTTGTTCCTGCTCAGTAGTTTTATCTTTTTCCTACATCTTTTTTCTCTTGTAAAAAATAATCTTTTGTAATGCTCCATACATTTTCAATAATAGATATTATTAGATAAATAGAGATAAATATTAAGGTCAGATTTTGCACACTAATATAAGTTTCTTTAAGATATAATCTGGTAAAAATAATAACCGTAATTCCTAAAAAACAAACAGCGCCTACATACTTTCCTATTTTATTTTTAACTATCTTCTTTTTTAAGAAAGAAGTATAAACAAAGGAAATAAAAGAAAGTAAAATTAAAAATATAATATATGCAGATACCATTTGTTTTAAGTACCAAAGCACAAATATTGACAAGACTACCATAAAGTCAGCTGCAATATCAAAAATATCCCCTCCCTTACAGCTGCTCTCTGCTTGTTTTGCTACCATGCCGTCAACTATATCCGACATGCTGATTAACAATATTATCATCAGAGACTGAAAATATTTTCCCTGCAGTTCGCCCATAATTAAAAAAGGGATAAAAGCAATCCTGGAAAAAGTTATTAAATTAGCTAAAAATCCTTTATTTATATTTTTTATTACTTTATTATCCTCATTGCCCTAAAAAATTATTGATTGATTAAAAATCATTTTTTACCATGCCCTGAGATATTATAATTTCCCTATCAGTTCTTTGCTAAATAAGTCTATTTTTTCTTGTAGTTCATCCTCTTTATAAGAAGTAATAAACTTTTCTTTTCCTATTATTTTTCCACCCTTTTCCTCAATTAACTTAGTGGCTTTAGAAGTATCCACTTCTATACCTTCTTTGTCCGCACCTGTAAGTGCCACAAAACATTCTATGCCTGAAAATTCGTTTCGCTGAATAAAGTTCTCAAGTGGCGGCCTAATAAGACCAGCATAGACCGGTGAAGCAAAACCAATTGCCCTGGCATCTTGTAAATTGATTTGTAAATCTTTTCCTGCACAATACAAGGTTACTTTATAATTATTTTGGGCAATATCCTCTGCCAAAGCCCTTAGCACTTTGGTAGTAAATTTAGACATTCCGGGATGATATACAATATATATTTGTTCGGTGGAATCATCACTTCCAATTGTTTCCGCTGGTATATTTTTCTCTCTGTCCAAAATAGAAATTACCATAGAACCTGCACCCGCAGGCAGGATTATAATATAAGTTAAAAAGTAAAATATAATCAGTAAAATAATCGCCATTAGACCCGTTCTGCCTTTTAGTCTGAAAAAAATAGTGTGCAGCCAAAGTAAAGAAATGGCTGCCACAAAAGGAAAAATTCTAACTCCTATAGGAATTATCCTGGCAAAATTTGTAATAAAAAAGGGTATAGACAACAATAATATAATGATGGTGTAAATTATTGCAAAATTCATTTTAACTTGACCTCCTTAAATATTTTTAGATTTTCCTGGTCAGATTTACCCTTCTTTTCCAATAGATAACTATCAAACACTACATCAAAAGTACTATCCATTGGACTGCAAGCATAGATACCTACATTTAATTCATTAAACTTACCATG
>ASPC01000092.1 GCA_000405345.1 Atribacteria bacterium SCGC AAA255-N14 | reverse complement strand
TGCGCTTTTCGTTTTTTGCAATATACTCTACGCTAAACGCTGTACGCTATACGCTAACTACTATTTCACTGAAACAGTTTTCATGCTTTCTCGTAATTTTTCCAACTTGATCCATGCTTGCAACACGCCATTTATTATAGCTTCCGGTCGAGGAGGACATCCTGGGACATAAACATCTACCGGTATAACTTTATCGATAGAGCCTGAAAGATTGTAGGAGTTGTAAAACACTCCTCCACTTGTTCCACATGCCCCAACGGCTATTACTGCTTTAGGATCAGGGGTTTGTTCATATACACGTTTTACTCTATCGAGCATCCTACCGGTGACTGGACCGGTTACCAATAATACATCTGCATGTTTAGGACTACCTACTAATTTAATCCCAAATCTTTCTAAATCGTACCGGGGAGTTAGACATGCTACAATTTCAATATCACAACCATTACAAGAACCTGTATTTAAATGAAAAACCCAAAGAGACCTTTCAAAATATTTATTTAATCTCACTATCCACTCACCCCTACCATAATTAATATTATTACAGTTATTACAATTATCCAGCTAGAATAATCATTGATATTTCCGGTATGCATTTTTACTAAAGGATTGTAATAGCCCTTTAATGCTTCCGTAAATCCCCAATAAATATGACTCGCACTCAAATGGGAACCCTCTTTACTTTCTTCGGGATTACCGGAAATAAAAGGTTTGTCCTGTTCGGTATTTTTTTTATAACTATCTTCACCTTTATTTCTGATATAAATTACGATACTTCCAATGACCAATACAAGTACTATCCAAATTATTGCACTCCAAAAACCGCTACCCGTTTCTAATAATCCTAACATTTCCTACATACCTCCTAATGCTGTGCCGGTATACTGCAATTGTTCTATTAAAGACATCACTGCGGGATGCACTAAATTTTTTACTATTAAATCCGGAAATAATCCAAAAAATATTATGATACAGGATAAAACGGCCATAGCAAAGACCATACTGCGCGGGACTTCCTTGACTTCTTTAAATTGAGGTAATTTCGGACCTAAAAACGCACTATGAAATACTTTAACAAATGAGGCCAAAGTTAAGATGCTAACTACCATAGCTATTATAGAAAGCAAGGGATTGAATCTATACACAGATTCGTAAATTAAAAGTTTAGAGGCAAAGCCATTAAAGGGCGGAAGCCCGGCAATGGCCGCTGCTCCAATAATAAAAAAGATGGTAGTATATTTCATCGAATGAGCTAACCCACCCATTTTATTAAGATCTCTTGTTCCTGTCCTGAAAAATAAAGCACCGGCAGTTAAAAAATAGCAAGCCCTTATACATAGCATGATTCATAATATGAAATATTCCACCCTCCATAGCGGTAATTCCATAATTTTGTAAGGCAATTGGGTTAGCTAATACTGCTAATCCTACACCTACCCCCAGAAGCATATAACCCGTCTGAGAGACAGCGTGATAAGCCATAAGTCTTTTTATATCTTTTTGAACAATAGCCATTGTAACTCCGATAAACATAGATAAAAGACCAAAAATAATAATTATCCATCCTACGGTTAAAGTATTCATAGTAATATTATATAAAGAAAAAACTATTCTAAATAAAGCATATAGACTGGCCTGGCTGGCAGCAACCAATATCATAGTGATTGGTGCAGGTGCTTCCGAATAAGCATCTGGTGTCCACATATGCATCGGTACCGCTCCTGCCTTCATGGCTAGCACTGGTATTAAAAGACCTAAAGCAATCTTGTCTAATTGAGAGTATTTAATCACCTTGGCTATAGCTGCAAGATTAAGAATATCGTACTGCCCATAAAATATTCCTACCGCAAATAAAACCATAAGAGCAGATATTGAACTAACCACCATATATTTAAAACCCGCTTCTGCTGGTTCACCATAATCAACTCCTCTAAAAGAAATTAGGGCAACAGAAGCAATGGAGGCAATTTCCAAAAACACAAAAAAGTTAAATATATCACCGGTAAACTCCATTCCAAACATACCTACAGTTAAAAGTAACAAAAGGGAATAATACTTATCTACTCCATCATATTTTTTTAGAAAAGATAAAGAATAGATTGCCCCTAAAAAAGAAACAACTGCAGTAATTAGACCCATAAATATACCCATTGCATCTACTTCGAACATAATCCTAATAGGGAATTTTAAGCCAGAAGGTAAAGCTAAAGATGGAGATGTTGCGCCAAAAATATAAACTTGGGGACCAACTGTTAATATTTTAACCGCTAATACAATGGTTAAAATTAAACTTACACTTAAAGCAAGGGCGCTAAGAATCCCTGTAGCTTTTTTACTTATCCGATTGATAAGTGGCACTAAAAAAGCTGCCAATAGAGGTATAGCTATTATTAATATAGGAACATGGTTCGATAGATTCATCCTCTCAACCTCCTTACCTCGTCTGTATCCAAGGTCCCATAGTGTTTATAAATCATCATAGCGATTGACAATATAAGAGCAGTAGTTGCGATACCTATAACTATACTGGTAAGAGTCAAGGCTTGAGGAGTTGGCAAGACCATTGCTTGCCCGGATGGTGCCTGGGTATAAATCGGAGCAATTGCTCCTTTCCTGTACCCTAAAGTGATTAAAAATAAATTTACACCATTTTCAATTAGAACAATACCAATTGTAATTTTGATTAAATTCTTCTTAAACATAAGAGTATAAATTCCTAATCCTATAAAAATTACTACTGCAACATAAGGTAAATTGCCTATCATTTTATGATTTCTCCTTCTTCTTAGTAAATTCTGCTCCACTAGCCATAGTTAAAACAATAACCCCAAAAGCAGATAAAACTTCTAATCCAACGGCAATATTCATCAGGGGAATAACTCCTCCGGTATTCATATCACCTGGATTAATACCGATAAAAGCAGCATTACCGAACCAGCTCCCGCTGTTGGCTAAAAAGTTATAAAAAAAGGTTATTCCTAATCCCGAAAAACCTAATACTATAAACAAGACTAAACCAAAGTTTTCAAAGAGTGAGAAAATATCCTTTTTGAGAAATTTATTGGAATTCAAACTACCATAAGATACTAATAGTAAAGCAAAAGCGGAACCTGCCACAGCACCTCCTTGAAATCCTCCCCCTGGAGTAAGGTGGCCATGTGCTATTATATATAAACCAAAAATAATAATAAAACCATACACAAAATTGGTAACAGTCTTTACTATCCTGGACATCTCTTTCATCTCTTAACCCCCCTAAACAGAGCCACAATTCCCACCACTGCGGTAAAAAGGACTGTAGCTTCCCCTAAAGTATCAAAACCTCTATAGTCAAAAACGATAGAGGTTACTACATTGTTTGCCCCGGTTTCGCTCTGAGCATTTTCAATAAAGTAATCATCCATCTCGCTAATAATAGGTTCTCCGAATGTCCTCATGTTTACGGCGCTAACTATCAAGAAAGAAAAAAATATTATAAAGGCGATACCGAAAATTATTTTTTTCATTTTATCCTCCCCTATCTAGTCCCTCTAATAGCAAAAATAAATATTGCCATAGTCAATCCTGCTCCGATAGCTGCTTCGGCTATGGCTACATCAGGAGCATGTAAAAGGTAAAATTCTAATGAAAGAAGCAAACTGGCTACCGACAAGGCAATTATTGAGGGCAATAATTTTCTAAAAACTACCGCTAAAAAGCTGGCAATTATCATCATTACTAAGGTAGAAATATGGATTATCTCAACAAAGGAACTCATTTTAATTTAGCCTCCTTTAATTCGTCAATTACTGCTTGCTTAGGCATTACTCCACTACGATGAGCTGCTCGGGCAATAGCATGGGCCCCCGTTGGGTTGGTAATTACTAAACAGACTAATGCCACAATAGTATGAAGAGCAAGGACTATAAATTTTGAATCTCCGGTAA
>ASPC01000091.1 GCA_000405345.1 Atribacteria bacterium SCGC AAA255-N14 | reverse complement strand
TCTGGAGAGTTTAACACAAAAACAGGGCAAGTTAAAAAGTTGATTTACTATATAACTTACCCTATTTTTGTATTATTATTTTATCTCTATTCAATTTTTCCCCAGCTCTATCTTCATCCCAGTCAATTCTTTCTGCACCTCCGAAAAGTGCAGAGAATAATACTCCCGATTCTGCTGATTTAAATTGGTGATAGTATTGTGTATCTCCTTGGTATTCTCCAGGACCTGCCGATACCCCTCTTTCTGGGCAACTACTATCTCCTGCATAAATTTATCGATACGAAAGATTAAGAGTATCGACAAGGCGATAGGAAACCCCTGATTGGCGATCACTTCAGACAATGTTTTGACATCCATTATTTCACTCCTTTCTCAAAAAAGTAAACAAAGGTGCCTGGCACTTTTGTTTACTTTTTTATTCCCTCCACCTGCTACGTTTGGTTGGCCGCACATCCAGATGCAGGAAGTTCTTCTTCTCATAGAACCCGATACCGTTAAAGTCTATATTCTCACATATCTCTAAAAGTTCAATCAGATTGATATCTTTTACTTTAATATCTGCCGCCAGCCCGATACGGTGATAGCTGTTTAGTACTCCTCCCACTTTCTGGTTATATTTCGAACAACGGAACCCGGAGTTAATATATACCGGTCTTTCCAATATATTCCTTAACTCTAACAATTTGGCAAGCAGCTTGGGATGCAGCATCACCAGATTACAGCAGGGACAGGCAAATTCGGATAAGTTGAAATAGGGGGCGATAATTATATTGTTGGTACTATTTAGCATTTGAATGGGAACTAACTCCTTTCAGTCGTTAGTGAATTGACCAATTGACCAATTAGAAATACGGGTACAAATCCCCCTCACCCTAACCCTCTCCCTCCGAGGGGAGAGGGGAGTAGGGAGTGAGGAATTAATCTTTTATACCTCCTCCCCCTCCGAGGGGGGAGGATTAAGGTGGGGGTGAGGTTTTGCTAATTCTTTCTTAATTTCGAATTTGTTTTTCTTAATCGGTCAATTGGTTAATTATCTTATCCTTTATTAATTTCTTTTTCATCAGCACATCATAAGTCTGCTGATTGATCTTCCCCACATTGGCCTTCATCATCACTTTTACTGCTTTCTCTTCAGACTTCCTTAAACTGATATTCTTATCAGCTAATATCTCTATTAACTTCTTCCAGGCAACATCCCATTTCTGGTTACCATTTCCTATCCCCAGCTCTTCTTCTGCCCAGAGCATGGCAGATAGTATTGCCTCTTTAATGGTTCCGGCTCTCTCTTCTCCTAATTTATTCTTTAGGAAACTGTAAGCGATAGAGACCAGAGATAACAGCAAGGCATTTAATAGATATTTAGATACAATAGTTTCAAGCATTGATTTTCTCCTTTCAGTCGAAAATGGTTGCAAGTTACGAGCCGTAGGGGCGTATTGCTATACGCCCCTACATTTGCTTAGACAGGCGAGACGCCTGTCCTACGGGAAAGCCTGGGGGGATGTTTTCGCATCTTTAGCATTCGTATTTTTTCCCGCAATTGTTCCCCACGCCTATACGCTATACGCTACCCGCTCTACGCTAACTACACATCCATAACATCAGTAGACTTGTAATCAAGTATCCGGGCATTTACTTTAGCTACTAAGTCATTACCGTTATTATGGAAGACGTTCTTAGCGATGATGGTATCCATCACTCCCTCTATTGCCACATCTTGTGCTGCAAAGTCCACATAGTCTCCGTCATCTACGTTCTTGGGGTTATTCAAGGTTAGATTGATAGTTTTAGCTGCACTATCTCTAAACTGCATATACAGTCTCTTATAACTGGTTACTTCTCCTAATTCGGTTGCCATTTATTTTTTCACCTCCTTATCGATTAACCAATTTACCAATTCACCGATTGACCAATTCATAAATGCGGGCGATAACTGTTCTGGATTCCCGTTTTCACGGGAATGACAGAGCTCCACAAAAATGATATCTGCCAACAGGGAAAGGGTAATTGATTAATTTATTTTAATTTTTGCTTTCTTGTTTTTCCTAACTAACGACTAAATACTATTCACTAACGATTGAGTTAACCGGGTAACCGGGTAACCTTTTTCTTGTCACTTGTTACTCATCGCTCATTACTGTTTTTAGCTTGCGCTAAAAACTTACTACTCCGTCAATTGGGATTCTTTTTCAAGTCTTATTTCATCTACAGTATACTTCTGCAGACCCACTAAACCGGTAGCTGTATCATAGACATCTTGATCTAAAGCAGCAGATTTAATATTAGCAAAGGTCTTGCTGTTTATAATAGGTGCTCCGGTTTCCGGATTAGTGCCTACTACTAATCTAAATTGTAGGCTTGAATCACGGGGAACGGTTATTACTGTGGCCATTTATTTTTCACCTCCTTTCTGACAATTAACCCGCTGGTTAATTGCGTAATGTGTGAGGGGTGATGAGTACTCGAAGAGTTAGAAATTCTCCTATTTGTCGTTGCGAGGAGTAAAGCGACGCGGCAATCTCACACCTGCTAATAGATAGGCGACGCCTATCTTACGGGAGGTGTTTTTTTTACACTTATTTCCGCGCTATAACTATCCGCTATTCCTATACGCTAACCCTCAATTTTAACCCGCATCTTTTTCTGATTACTCATCACTGGTTACTGTTTTTAGCTTCCGCTGAAAGCACCCTCTACTTATATAGATGCAAAAAAGAGGTGATTTTACAAAAGAAATGAAAAAGTATTTTAAAATATTTTTATTTTATTTATACCTTTCTTTCTAATATAATTTATTGCCTGTTGTGTGAGATCATAAAAGACAGCTATCTCTTCATCTTTATATCCTTCGAGATAATACAAACTGATAATATTTCTTTCTCTTATGGTTAAACACTCATAACATTTTCCCAGTTCTACATTGATCAAAATATTTTCTAATCTATCCATATATTTCCTCCTTTCTCCTCACCCTAGTCCTCTCCCTCCGAGGGGAGAGGGGATAAGAATTTTTTATTACATAACCTATCGGCAGGGTTCTTTTGGGTTTAGACCGGATGCGATTTCTATTTTCTGTTTAAGATATTTCCGATAGTACATCCATAGTCCCCAGTTGATTCTCTTTTTAACATAACCTGCAAAAGGAACACTCCCTTTTTCCTGGTAATCATAGACCGCCAGGATAAAGAGCAGTGCCCCCTGCTGGAAGACATCGTCGTACTCTACTCCCATTCGGGAGTATCTTTTGGCCCTTGATTTTAAAAGTGGTTTAAATTTATTAAATAGGTCTCCCATCGCTTTTAAGTTTTTTTGCTTAGCTTTAGCAATTAATACTTTTAATTTGGACATATAATTTTCTCCTTTCTGGCAATTAACCTCCTGGTTAATTGCGTAATAAGTGATAAGTAATGAGTGATTTAATTTTCCCCCTCACTCTGACCCTCTCCCTACGGCTCTACTCCCCGAGGGGATAGGGGATATACAGGCAGAGAGATTATCTTGAATCAACTTGATTGCCTCCAGGGCTTTTTCGCGAGAGGTCCATTCCGGGGTATCTATGTCATTCCCGCTTCCCTTTATGTCATTCCCGCTTCCATCTATGTCATTCCCGCGCACGCGGGAATCTATCCTTACTGGCTGAGACTCCTGCTCCTCTCCCCGATAATCATTCTTAAGTGCAGTACTCAGCCAGCCAGCAGGGTTCTGAATGTTCCTCCTCTCCATCAGCAGGTCTAATTTCTTTTCAATCTTTCTTGGTGGATAGTCTTTTAGCAGCTGCTCAATAAATTTCCCTTCAATATCTAAATCCCTTAACTGTTCTCTTATAGCTTGCATTTTTTCTTCTCCTTCCTCTTTTAATTTTTTAAAATTAACAGCAGCAGCAACAGCATCTTTTTCTCTCTTTGTTGTTGCTGTTAAATTGGTAATGTTAAGATTAGTATTGTTAGGGTGCAAATTTTGGACCTGGTCAAGTGCAATTTTTGGACTTTCCGTGTCCAATTTTTGGACCTGGCCGGGTCCATTTTTTGGACTCCTCATAGGAGTAACTTTATAGAGGTTAGACCGATAATTTCCCTGAGCAGTTTTTCTTCCTGCGGTCTTTTTAATCAGGCCATACTCAAGGAGAGTTTTTTGATAACTGATCAGACTATTTTTAGACATATTTAGACTATCGCCTAAAGTGGACAGTGCAGGCCAGGCTATATCTTTTTCTTTATGACAATAGGTAAGCAGTTGGATATAGAGTAAAACCGGACCTTTGCCCATTACCCTTATCCATTCTGCTAAAAAATTATTTGGCATAATAATATAACCTTCTTTGGATG
>ASPC01000090.1 GCA_000405345.1 Atribacteria bacterium SCGC AAA255-N14 | reverse complement strand
ACTTTAAGTAAAAAGTATTTTTTGATTTTAGCTACTCTTGGAGACCCCCAAGTGCAGGAAGGAAAAGTACGATCAAGCGGTTTAAAAAAATATTTTTCAGAAATTTATGTCTTAAAACATAAAAATGTCGAGGAATACCAGAATATTTTAAGGAAACATAATTTGGACAAAAAAGATACCTGGATAGTAGGTAATAGTGTTCGTTCAGATTTGAATCCCGGTTTAAAATTAGGTGTAAATTGTATCCTAATTCCTTACTTAAGCTGGAAATTTGAGGAAGAAGAGCCTTTGTCAGAAAATTATTTACAGTTAGATTCCTTAGAAGAGATATTAAATTATCTTTAGGTAAAAAAATACAAATTGATAAGAAAACTAAAATATCCGAGATATTTAAATATAAAAGAAAAAGAATTTGATAGACGGATTGAGAAGGCTTTTAAATTACTCTCTTCCTGTGAAGTATGTCCTCGCAAATGTGGGGTGAACCGCTTAGAAGGAGAAAAAGGTTTCTGCCGTTCGAGCGAAGAGGTAATAGTCTCCAGTTACAATGCTCATTTCGGGGAAGAACCTCCCCTGGTGGGTAACTTCGGTTCGGGCACCATATTTTTTACCAACTGTAATTTGAAGTGTGTTTACTGTCAGAATTATCCCATAAGCCAGTTAGGAAATGGTAACAAAACCACCTTACTTGAATTAGCTAAAATTATGCTTGCTTTACAGAAAAGGAAATGCCATAATATTAATTTGGTTACACCAACTCATTTCGTACCGCAAATAGTAAAAAGCATTAAGACAGCTGCTAAAATGGGTTTAAATATCCCTATCGTGTATAATACCAGTGGATATGAATCGGTCGAAACTTTAAAACTTCTTGACGGTATTGTGGATATATATTTACCCGATGCCAGGTATGCCGATAATGAGGTAGCCAGAAAATATTCATCCGCCCCTGATTATTTTGAAATAATGAAGAAGGCGTTGAAGGAGATGCATCGACAGGTGGGTGATCTGACAGTAGACAAAAACGGAATGGCTCGTTCGGGATTAATTGTTCGACATTTAGTTTTACCTGAGGGCATAAGTGGGACCAGAAAAATTATGCATTTTATCGCCCGGGAGATTTCTCCTCATACTTATATTAGCTTGATGGCACAGTATTTTCCGGCTTACCAGGCTGGCCAATTTCCTCCCCTATCCAGAAGGATAAATAATGGAGAATACAGGGAGGCATTACAGGCTTTTAAGGAAGAGGGATTGGAAAACGGATGGTTTCAGAAAGATATATAAAGTTGTGAATGTCGTATTGTAATTATTTTAAAGAGAAAGAAAAGGGAAAATATGAAGAGTATTCAAGCAGAAATTTATTTATTAATAATAGTAATTATTTGGGGCTCTACCTTTGCCTTAATTAAAGGGGTTATTGAGTTGATTCCTCCTTATACTTATCTAACTTATCGGTTTTTATTGGCTGTCCTGATTCTGGTAGTTATATTTTGGAAAAGACTTAAAAAGTTCAATATAATGATTTTAAAGAAAGGCTCTTTAATTGGGATTTTCCTCTTTTTAGCTTATACCCTTCAGACTGTGGGGATAAAGTACACCACAGCTACCAAAGCCGGTTTTATTACCGGTTTGTCTGTAGTTTTAGTCCCTATTATTTCCCATTTTTTCATCAAAGAGAAAATCAATCGAAATTCAGTTATAGGAGTAGTTTTAGCATTTGCTGGATTATGGTTTCTAAATTATAGCAGCAGTTTCAGTTTTAACTTAGGGGATTTTTTGGTTCTTTTGTGTGCTTTTTGTTTTGCCATGCACATTATATCAGTGGGATTATTTAGTAAAAAATTAGATTATGTTCTTCTGGCAATTACCCAGGTAACTGTAGTTTTTGTATTATCTTTATCAATGGCTTTAATTTTTGAAAGACCGGCTATCCATCTTTCCTATTCAGCTGATATATGGTGGTCGATTGTGATAACTGGAATATTTGCGACCGCTTTGGCATTTTATATGCAGAATAAGTTTCAAAGATATTCCACAGCCACTAAAACTGCCATTATATTTTCCGGAGAACCGATATTTGCAGCAATGTTTTCCTACCTCCTCTTGGGCGAGAAAGTAGGGCTTGTCGCCTGGGCAGGAGGACTGCTAATAATCTTTGGCATGATTGTATCTCAAAAAGAAAAAAAGATGTAATCTTTTATTTTTTAATTTCCTCTATTAACTTATCTACATCTTCAAGTTTTTCAGGAATTGTTTCAGGCATCCCCTCTTTTTTTACATATACTTTTTCCCAGAAAGGTTCGGAAAGTTCACCATATTCTTTAGAGTACTGATCTAAATGTGCCGCACACTCCGTTAAGACTGTTTGAGCATTTCCGTGAGTAGGGTAGGCACCAGTTTCTTTAACAACTTCTCTTAATATTTTAGGATGGTCAATAATCATACAGGGTCTCATTCGGTTATTAAAAATTGGTTTTTTCTGTTCTTCTCTTATTTTTCTAAATAAAGGAGAACCTAAAGCCTCTCTTAATGTGGCATTTCTTACATTATGAGTCGCACAATGAGTAAAGACGCAGGGTTCGTAATCACCCTTTACATTTACATGAAAATACTCGCGGCCTCCGGCAATACAGCCATTTACGTGCATTCCATCATTCCAGAAATCTCCGATAAAAACCGGATAGGTATTTCTAAGATAATTAACTCTTCTCCAACCATAGAGTCTTTGTTCTGGACTTTGCATAAGGCTTACATTGGGATTTCTACCGATAGGTATATAAGTGAAGTACCAGCCAAAAATGCAGCCTTTCTCTTCTACTAATATTTTCATAAGTTTATCGCTATAGATTGCTTCGGTATTGTATTTAGTAGGAGTAGCAGAAAAACCGTAAACTATCCTTGCTTCCCGACAGTTATCCATGGCTTGCATTACCTTTTTCCATACTCCTTTACCTCGGCGGGCATCAGTCTCTTTTTCAAATCCTTCTACACTTATAGCCGGAGCGACATTACCTAATTCTTGCAGTTTAAAAGCCATATCTCTATCTATAAAAGTTCCATTAGTATAGATCATAAAAGCGACATCATTATGTTTTTTATATATATCTAACATATCATCTCTTACAAATGCTTCACCACCAGAGATAACATAAAAATGTGTTCCCATTTCTTTGGCTTCAGTTATAACTTTATCTACATACTCTATTGGCAAGTCATCTTTTTTAGAATAATCTCCGGCATAACAGCCGATACATCTAAGATTACATCTCATGGTAGGGCTGATTACTATAGTCGAAGGGCTAGGGATGCCTTCATTTTTTTGAAAATTCTCTCTGGTTTTTGCACCCATCAAAATATATTTAATCATAAAATTCAGTACCATTTTATCCCGAACATTAGGATGAATTTCCTTTAATGCTTTTTTGGCAAGGACATAAGCCGGGGCTCTGTCTTTGAATAATTTTCTTACCCTGCCTATTTCGGACTTGAGGTTTGGGGCAATTTTTTCTGCAGCGTAAGTTAATCGGATAAGATTTTCATCGGAACTGTTAACCATAGCTTTCATAATAAGATTTACGGTTTGTTTGGTAGTATAATTTTTAAACTTTTCTATATAATCCATAATATTTTCCTCCTATAAAAAAATTCTAAAATTATTTGGAAAATTTAATCTTTGTTTTTTGTATTTATTTCATCCAAAGATTCTTTTAAAAAATCTAATAATGATTTTTGCTCTTCTTTATCCATCTGAGAAACATATTGATTATAGGTTTGAATGTAACCTGCATATTCGTCCAGACTATTATTTGGACCAGTAGTATATTTTGGAATTTTATTTATATATTTGGTTAAAACCCCAAAACACATTCCTGCAAAGACGGTTAAAGCTAATTCAATATAGGTATTTGTTGCATCGGCAGGAATTACTTGACTTAATAATTGTATCTCAGCTATTCCCTCGGTAATTTTTTTAATGAGAAGGATTAAAATGAGCAATACACAAGCACAAAAAATAAGAGGAGATTTACTTTGCAAAGCTTCTTTAAACAGGTCTTTTAAGTTAAACTTTCCCTTAATTTCTTCAAATTTTTGAATAATTTCTTTTTTTAATTTACTAAGCTCGGCTACTTTTGTAGGAAAACTTCTTTGGGAAAGATTGGAGATGGTATATCCCTTTTTAGTAGGAAAAAAGGTAATAGTAGAACGGCCTAACTTCTCCCATCTGTGGTTGTTTGATTTTGGGATTAGATATTCTACTTCCAGGAGGCCTTCTCTGCGGAGTAATTGCAACATATCATAGGCAGTCCATTTGCTTACTCCTAATGTTTGGGCGACTTCTGAATAATGGATAGGGGAAGCCTTTTGCTTATATAAGTCGATTAAGACTTCTAAAAATTCTTTCTGTCTTGTGGTTACTTTCATAATAAGTATTCTCCCAAAAGACCCAAAAAGTAATT
>ASPC01000089.1 GCA_000405345.1 Atribacteria bacterium SCGC AAA255-N14 | reverse complement strand
AAGATCATAATATCAATAATTGATTTTATAAAATATAAACAAATATCAAAATATTTACAATAAAAAATGATGTTCTAAAAAAGTAGGTGATAAAATATGAATCAAAAAGTTACTGAAAATAATAATTATTTAACCATAGGAAAATTAGCCGAAGTTTCCGGAATGAGACAAACTACCATTAAATATTATACTGAGATCGGCATATTGCCTTTTAGCCAGGCCGAAAAAAGATTAACCCGGAAATACAAAAAAGAAAAAACGTTAAAAAGACTTAAAGAGATTAAACAATTAAAGGAAAAAAGATTGACCATTAAAGAAATAATTGAACATTTTAAAAATTATTAATCCTAAACAATAAATATTGAATACAATTTACAAAAGTACTTTTTAGATATCAAAATATTAACTAGGAAGGAAATAAATTGTGCCAAAACAATTATTAAAACAATATCTTAAGAATCTCTCAAATACTTTTCAACGCGGTGATGCCAGAGAAGAAAGCTATTATACTACCCTTGATGAATTAATCAAAAAAATGGCCGCTATATTAAAAGTAAATAATATCGATGTTACAATACTCCCCCAAAAAACAGAAGCCGGAAACCCCGATTTCCGCATTTGGGACGGGAAAAACCATGTTACCGGTTATATTGAAGCCAAAGATCCCTCTATTTCTAATTTGGATTACATTGAAGGAACGGAACAATTAAAACGTTATTGTTCTACTTTCCCCAATGTTATTCTTACTAATTTTTACGAATTCCGACTATACCGCGATAATCAGCGTATCGCTCAAGTAATGATTGGACGTCCTATGATTGCCAGGCAATTACATACTCCACCACCAGTCGAAAATTGTGATCGTTTTAAAGATTTTTTTGAAACCTTCTTCTCTTTCTCACTCCCTAAAGTGAAATCAGCCCGTTCCCTGGCTATCGAATTAGCCAAACGCACCCGCTTTTTACGGGATGAAGTCATTGCTGTGGAAATAGAAGAAAATGGGACCAAAGGTCATAAACAACTCATTGGTTTTTATGAAGCTTTTAAAAAATATTTAATTGGAACATTAACTGAAAAACAATTTGCCGACCTTTATGCCCAGACGATTACCTACGGTCTTTTTGCTGCCCGTACCAGAGCAAATGGTGAATTTAATCGCCGACTGGCTTTTGACTATATTCCAAATACCATCGGCATTTTACGCGATGTCTTCCGCTTTATTTCTTTGGAAGATCCTCCTAAGTCTTTGCAAATTATTGTTGAAGATATTGCCGAAATATTGCATGCCACCGATGTTAAAAAGATACTGCATGAATATTACAGTACCGGTAAAGGGAAAGATCCGATCCTTCACTTTTATGAAACATTTTTATCAACCTACGATCCTGAAATCAGAGAACGTCGTGGCGTCTATTATACCCCTGAGCCGATCGTCGGTTATATCGTCCGTTCTGTTCATTCTATTTTAAAAACTCATTTCGGTCTACACGATGGACTGGCCAGCCAAGAAGTCAAATTACTTGACCCGGCAGGTGGGACGTTGACTTTTCCCGCAGCAGCGATTCACCTGGCAGCAAAAGAATATATTAAAAAATACGGAGAAGGTGGTTTGCACTCCTGGATCAAAAAACACATTCTACCAGATTTTTATGCCTTTGAACTAATGATGGCTCCTTATGCAATTGGGCATCTAAAGATAGGATTTATTCTTGATGAGCTTGGCTATAGCCTTGCTGATGATGAGCGTTTTAAACTTTATTTGACTAATACATTGGAAATGGAAGAGATTGAACAAATTACCATTCCCGGAGTAAGTTCGTTAAGTGAAGAAAGTCATCTTGCGGGAAAAGTGAAAAAAGAACAATCGATTCTAGTGATTCTTGGTAATCCGCCCTATAGCGGTATTTCTTCCAATGTTAACGAATGGACGGAAAAGTTATTAAAAGAAGATATCGATGGTTGCCAGAGTTATTACAAAGTAGATGATAAGCCGTTAGGTGAGAAAAAGCTTTGGCTCCAGGATGACTATGTCAAGTTTTTACGGTTTGCCCAGTGGAAAATCCAAAAGGCTGGCTTTGGCATTGTAGGTATGATCACTAATCACAGCTATCTGGATAATCCCACCTTTCGCGGGATGCGCCAGAGTTTGATGAAAACTTTTGATGAGATCTATATTATTAATTTGCACGGCAATAGCTTGAAAAAAGAAAAAACTCCCGATGGAGATAAAGACGAAAATATTTTTGATATTAGACAGGGTGTCGCCATTGCTTTATTTGTTAAAAATAAAGAGAAAAAAGAATCATTAATCTATCATGCTGATTTATATGGTTTACGGCAGGAAAAATATGATTGGCTGGATCAAAACGCATTTAATATAGAAAATTATGAAAAAATAAAACCACTATCGCCTTGGTATTTTTTTATTCCCAGAAATACTTCACATATACAAAAATATTTAGAATGGCAAAAAATAAATGAAATATTTCCGATTAATAATGTGGGAATAGTAACGGCAAGAGATAAATTTGCGATTGACTTTGACCACAATATTTTAAAAAACAGAATTCGGCAATTTAGAGATTTATTATTAGATAATAGCCTAATTCAAGAGGCATTTAAACTTAAAGATACATCCACTTTTAAACTTGATAAATTTAGAAAAGAATTAGCAAAAGATGATAATTGGCAGAATTATTTTAAGTTAATTACCTATCGCCCTTTTGATCTTAGGCATATCTATTATTCTAAATGGGTTATTGAAAGACCTATTTATAATACAATGCGTCATATGCTGGAAGAAAATATTGCTTTGATTACACCACGTCAATACAAGGAAGAACCTGGAGCATTCATTACACAAAATATTATTGGCCATAAAACCGTTAGCGCCTATGATATTAATTATATCTTCCCTTTATTCATTTATCCTGATGAAAAAAATATAAATCTTTTCAACCATAATCAAACAGAAAAAGAACCAAATATTACACCATTGATTTTTGAAAAACTAACCGAATGTTACAAACAGAAGCCCACTTCCGAAGAAATACTTTATTATATCTATGGCATTTTTTACAGCAATATCTACCGTGAAACTTACGCAGAGTTTCTTAAAATTGATTTTCCACGTGTACCATTCACATCGGATTATGATCTATTTATAGAAATGGGAAAATTGGGTAAAAATTTAACTTCTCTACATTTGCTCAAAAGCCCGGAGCTTGATTCGCCCATTGCCAAATATCAGGGTCCCGGAGATAATGACCGGATTGAAAAAGTTATCTACAAAGTAGATGAGCAGCGTATCTATATCAATAAAGAAAAATACTTTGAAGGCGTTACACCGGAGGTCTGGAATTATCACATTGGCGGTTACCAGGTCTTACACAAATACCTGAAAGACAGAAAAGACAGAATGATGGACGATGCACCATGTTATTGCCGTATTGTTACAGCATTGTATAAAACCATTGAAATTCAAAAGCAAATTGATAAGCTTTACCCCGAAATAGAAAAAAATCTTGTTAAGTTTTAAGATATCTTTCGTAAAATAAAAGGGTTTTATATTATATAACAGGAGATAATTTTTTGTTTTATTTTTATCATATTTTAAGAAATTAAAGTATTTCAAATATAAAGACCCTACTTTTTTTATTTTCATATTTAATATTTTTTAGAAATTACTTTTTTTTAAAGAGAAAAAAATGACACTTATTATCGGTGCAAATTTAAATCATTATNCTATTCTTGCTGCAGATACAAGAACATCATGGACACATCCTTTTTTGGGTGAATGTCATAGAGATCATAATCATAAAATAGCAGTCTGCAAAATGGGACTTATTGCTGGTTCTGGATATGTTGATGCACTAGATTCTGTTAAAGAAGAATTGTTAAAAAAAGAAATATTTCATACTGATGAAGTTTTAAATATAATTAATAAATCAGCAATACCTAAAATCAAATTATTAAACAGGAATGATCCAAACAGTATAAAGCATAAAACATGTTTTATTATTTCATATTTTACTAAGTTAAATAATAAAGATATTTTACGATTGGCATTTTTACACCCTGAGTGGGACTACCAATTAAACATTGTTAAAGAATCAATTATTGTAACGCCTGGGGATACTAATGAACAATATTATGAAAAATACAACAAAATTTTACATGAAGGTCTTCATAAGTGTAAAGTGTCTAATTATTCAGATAAAGAATACGCAGTAAGTGTATTAACAAATATATGTAAAAATGCTATTTTTATTGCCAAATGCTTTTACGAAATATCAAAAGTATCAAATTTAATAAGTAGCGACTTTGATTTTGCAGCTTTACTTTTAAACGATAAGGTACTGTATGGTTATGGTGATACAAAAGAAGTAAAAAGCGGAAAAATACGTTTTAGCTTTTTTAATAGGTGTAATCAAACTCGCATTCTTACTCCAGATATTTTAAAAGAAGGAGAT
>ASPC01000088.1 GCA_000405345.1 Atribacteria bacterium SCGC AAA255-N14 | reverse complement strand
AAAGATATTTTACATAACTTAGAAAAATAGAACCAAGGACAGAGGGAAAATAAATGATAAAAAATAAAAGCACAAATCTGCTCTGGTTATTTTGTGATCAGCTACGATATCATGCACTATCTTGCAATGAGGATCCAAATATAAAAACTAAAAATATTGACCGTTTAGCTGGTGAAGGTGTACGGTTTACCAATACAATTAGCCAATATCCGATTTGTATACCATTTCGTGCGGGACTTATAACCGGGCAATATGCACATGTAAATGGTGTACAATTACACGGTGATTTACTTTCGCCAGATCGTAATACGATTGCACATGCTTTTCGTGCTGCAGGTTATCGTACATCCTGGGTTGGTAAATGGCATTTGGGTGGAGAGCATGGTATTAATATGGTAACGGGTCATTGGGGAGGTGAAGATTATTGGGTTGATCCTAAATTAAGGGGTGGATTTGAAGACTGGTTTGGATTTAATATTTCAAATAATTATTATAAAACTTATTATTCTCATGGTGATCAGGTAAAACCATATGAACTGAAAGGATTTCAAACTGATGCTTTGACAAATTTATCAATAAAGTATCTTTCTGAAACAGCGGGTAAAAACAAGCAACCATGGTTTCATTGTCTGAGTGTAGAGGCACCACATCCAGGATATGGTATAGACAATAAAATCGGTAATCCTGCACCACCTGAATATGTATTAATGTTTGATCCTGAAAATATTATACTTCGTGATAATGTTCCGGAGGATATAAAACCTGAAGCTCGTAAGATGTTAGCTGGATACTATAGTCAGATTGCTAATCTTGATGATAATATCGGACGAATTCTTGATTGGTTAGAACAAACAGGAGAGGCAAATAATACCTTGGTAGTATTTTTTTCCGATCATGGAGAAATGGGAGGTAGCCAAGGGTTGTATAATAAACAGGTTGTGTTTGATGAATCCGTTCGTATTCCAGTGATAATGCGTATGCCAGGAGTGCTCCTTGCAGGTGAAACATATAATAATGTTATAAGCGGCATCGATATTTTTCCAACTTGTGCAGGACTTTGTGGAATACCTATTCCGTCACAAGTACAGGGAATAGACATATCGGCCACTTTATGTGGCATTAAGGGCCCCATGCGAAACGAAACTTTAATACAATGGTTCGGAACAAGATTCAAATTTGGAGACCATCCTTATCGTGCTATCAGAACGAGGCGGTATACATATTGCGTAGGAAGAGACGATGAATTCTGTTTTTTATTTGATAATGAATCTGATAAATTCCAAATGAAGAACCTTTTTGGTTTACAAGAGTTTGCATCATTACAAAAGAAATTACACCAAAGGTTATGCAATACTATTATTAGATCTGCCGAAATACTACCTGAATTTGTAAAGTGTCGAAATCAACCTAATGGAAAATAAGCTTGATTAATCGGGTATTTTTACAGTTTATTACAAGGAATTATGATGATGAGTATATTAAAAATGGAAATTACTAAGTTTAAAAAAATTATTATGGAATAATTTTATTATGGTATGAAAGGTTGGGATAAAGATTGGTTATTATTAATTATATTATTCGAAGGTTTATGTGGCTTATACTTGTTCTATTAATAATTTCTTTTATAACATTTGTACTTATGAAAATAGTACCTGGTAGTCCATTTGATACAGCAGAAAAACCTTTACCTAAAGAGGTTCTTTTGAATCTGGAGAAATATTATCACTTAGATGATCCCTTTTGGGTTCAATATAAAACTTATATCTGGAATGTTCTTCACGGTGATTTAGGTCCTTCTTATTTAGTAAGGGGAGGGACAGTAAATGCTATCATCAGAGAACACTTTCCTGTTTCATTTCAACTTGGAGTCTTAGCTTTTTTAATTGCTATTGGTATTGGAATTCCTTTAGGAATAATATCTGCTCTTAAGCAAAATACATTAATAGATTATTCTTGTATGTTTGCTGCTATATCAGGAGTTTCGATCCCCCACATGACTTTAGGCCCTCTTCTAATATGGATATTTGCATTAAAGTGGAATATATTACCTGTAGCTCGTTGGGGGACATGGCAGCAAGCTATTTTACCTGCTTTTGCTTTAGGAATTGGCAGTGCTGCTATAATAGCAAGGCTAACTAGAGCTAGTATGTTAGAAACAATTCGTGAAGATTATATAAGAACTGCTCGTTCAAAGGGAGTTTCTGAAAAGAATGTAGTAATCCACCATGCCCTGAAAAATTCATTAATACCAGTTATAACTATTTTAGGACCACTTTTTGCAGGTTTAATTACAGGAACATTAGTAATAGAACAAATATTTGCAATTCCTGGAATGGGGAAATTTTTTGTACTGAGTGTTACTGGCCGAGATTATCCAGTAATAATGGGAACAGTATTACTTTATGCATTTGTTTTAGTAATTGCAAATTTAATTGTGGATATTATTTATTTTTGGATTGACCCTCGAATAAAGTATAGCTAGTACAAGTTGGATATCTAAAAATAGAAATATACAAAATATATTTTTACTTTTAAATCACTAGGTCTAAAGCTCTATTTTTCAAAAAAATGATTTATAGCTTTGAAATAATTTGACTACAACTTTATTATTTACGATATTATTTATGATAAAAAAGATTCTATTATAATCCAATAGAGCTTGGACTAAAAAAATGATTTTATGTTAGGAGGTTGAATTAACTTTGACTTTTAGGGAAAAGTTAATAACACAAAAAGAAACTGATAATAAAGTCAGATCCAAAAATATCTGGATGGATGCATTTTTACGGTTGAAAAAAAATAAAATGGCAGTAGTGGGTGCAATTTTTATTGTATTTTTAGTAATAATTGCTATTTTTGCACCTTATATTGCTCCAAAAGATTATTCTGAAGGTAATTTTATAGATAATTATTCGAAACCTGGAAATAATTATTTATTAGGTGCAGATTTTATGGGGAGAGATGTATTGAGCAGGCTTATTTATGGTACTCGTATTTCTTTAAGCGTTGGCTTTTTAGGAGCATTTATTGCATTTATATTAGGTGTAACATATGGAATAATTTCTGGATTTTATGGAGGCCAGGTTGATGAGATTATGATGCGTATCGTAGATATTTTCTATGCATTTCCAACTTTATTATTGATAATTTTGTTAATGGTTCTATTTAAATCTAATCTTTTTCAAGTTACAACAAATAATATTTTTATTCAAACAATAATTAAAATTGATGATGCATGGGGTGGATTGTTTTTTATTATGATTGGTATAAGTGTTACATCCTGGGTTGGTATGGCAAGAATAGCGAGAGGTTTAACTCTTTCTACAAAGGAGAAAGAATATATTCAAGCAGCCATTGCAACTGGAAATAATAATTTTAGAGTTATTTTTCGGCATATATTGCCAAATATTATAGGGCCTTGTATTGTTACTGTAACTTTAAGTATTCCAGGTTTTATTGGTACTGAAGCTTTTTTAAGTTTTATAGGGTTGGGAGTTAACCCACCGACTCCCAGTTGGGGAATGATGATTTCTGATGGTTATAAAGCTATGCAATCTTACCCTCACCTTGCATTATATCCAGGTATAGTTTTAGCACTTACTATGTTATCATTTAACTTTTTAGGTGATGGTCTGCGTGATGCTTTGGATCCAAGAATGAGGTAACAAATGTTCTATTATTAATATTAAATAATTTTGTTAAATTTTTTTAAAATTGATTTTTTATATGTTATGTAATGAAAATATAAAATATAAATATGGTATTAAAGGAGGAAAATTATAATGCAAATAGAATTATACAAAAAATTATGTGAAACCCCTGGAGTATCGGGGCATGAAGAACCGATACAAAAGATTGTTAGAGATGAGTTAGAAAAAATAATGGATGAGGTAAAAACAGATAGATTGGGGAATATTATAGGCTTTAAAAAAGCCAGAAAAGAGGGACAAGGTGAACCGATTAAGGTAATGGTAGCTGCCCATATGGATGAAATTGGTTTTTTAGTAAGGTATATAGATAAAGATGGTTTTTTAAGGATAACACCACTGGGAGGGTTTGATTTAAGAACTTTGATTTCCCAGAGAGTTATTGTGCATGGTAAAAGAGATATTAAGGGAATAATTCCTCTTCCTAAACCTATGTTCTTACCAGAAGAAAATGATAAAAACTATAGAGATTTAAAAGATCTTTACATTGATGTTGGAATGGATAAGGAGGAAGTAGCAAAATATGTAAAAGTTGGAGATGTAGTGAGTCTGGATCAGAATTTTATGAAGCTAAATGAACAGGTTGTGACTTCGAGAAATTTTGATGATAGAATGGGTGTTTTTGTTATGATTGAGGCTTTAAAGAGATTAGAAGATTGTTATGTAGATGTCTATGCTGTCGGGACCGTTCAAGAAGAATTAGGAGTAAGGGGAGCCACGGTTGCCTCATTCAGTGTAGAACCAGACATTGGTATTGCTATTGATGGCAGTTTAGCTTATGACTTTCCTAATGTTAAAGAGGAAGATAAGCATTGTTTTTTGGGTGCTGGAACTGGTATATATATTGTAGATAATAGAACTCTTTGTGATAAGAAGATTGTAAATTTTCTGAAATATCTTGCTGAAGAAAATAATATCGTAAATAATAAAGTTGTAGTCAAATTATTTCAAAGCTATAAATCATTTTTTTGAAAAATAGAGCTTTAGACCTAGTGATTTAAAA
>ASPC01000087.1 GCA_000405345.1 Atribacteria bacterium SCGC AAA255-N14 | reverse complement strand
AAAAAATATTTTTGAAAAGATTAACAAAATAATTTCTACCACAAGCAATGTTAAACAACGGATAAAAACAATAGTGGAGTTTTACATTAATCTTTTGGAAGAAAATTCTAAAATTTTTATTGTTATGCAAAGAATCGGCTATGATTTTATGCAAAAAGAAGACAGCAAAAAAAAGATAAATGAACTCTTTGAAAAATTAAGAAAAAAACAGAAGGAAGCAGGCGACCTGTTCGGGGAAGTTATTTTATGTTCAGGTAAAAGAGTGAGCGGAGATATATTTTTATATTCTATGATTGCTGCCTTGGGAAGGGTTATCTTTGAAAATGTATCCCAGGGGAAAAAACCAAAAAAAGAAGACCTCCTGGTCATTGGGGATATCTTTATCGCCTCAGTAAAATAAATAATTTAGTTTCTGTTAATTAAAAGAAGAATTAAGGGGTCGGGTCTTGCAATATCACTTTTCATCTTCACTCTCAATTTTTTTTAATCACTCTGCTCACTGTAGTATATAATGCCCGCCAATATATTCTGCTATATCTTTAAGGTATAGCCATACTGTTGGTGAACCTCATATATCGCTTGGTCTTTTGACTTGTCTTTGAAAATCTCATTTATGGGTAGCCTTGTTATATATATGTAAATAACAAACCCCATTTATACTTTATATTTTTTTTCTTAATCTTCTTTTTTCTCCCAGTTTAGAGATCTACTGACTGCTTTCTTCCAGCCCTTATATAATGTTTCTTTTGTTTTTTCATCCATATTGGGGGAAAATTCTTTATCTACTTTCCACTTTTGAGCAATCTCCTCTTTGTCCTTCCAATAACCAACCGCTAAACCGGAAAGATATGCAGCTCCCAAAGCAGTAGTTTCGGCAATTTGAGGTCTTACCACCGGGACTCCCAGGATATCGGATTGGAATTGCATCAAGAAGTTGTCTCTAACTGCTCCGCCATCCACTTTTAATTTTTTCAAATTAATCCCTGAATCTTTCTGAATAACTTCCAGGACATCACGGCTTTGATAAGCTATGGATTCCTCTGCTGCTCTTAGAATATGTTCTTTCTTTGTCCCCCGGGTCAGCCCTACAATGATGCCCCGGGCATACATATCCCAATAAGGAGCACCGAGCCCTACAAAGGCAGGGACCAAATAAACCCCGTGGGTATCTTTGACTTTTAGGGCATATTTTTCAATTTCGTCCGAACTTTTTATCAGCCCGATTTCGTCTCTTAACCATTGCACTACTGCTCCTCCGATAAAGATACTCCCTTCCAAGGCATATTCTACTTTACCGTTAACCCCCCAGGCAATAGTAGTCAAAAGGCCATTTTTGGAGGGAACAATTTTCTCTCCGGTATTCATCAAGATAAAGCATCCGGTTCCATAGGTGTTTTTAGCCATACCCGGCTCATAACAGGCCTGGCCGAAAAGGGCGGCCTGCTGGTCTCCAGCATCTCCGGAAATAGGAATTTCTGCTCCGAATATTTCTTTATCTGTGCTTCCATAAATCTGACTCGAGGGCAAAACTTTGGGGAGCATCTCTCGGGGAATATCCAGTTCTGTTAATATCTCCTCATCCCAATCAAGATGATGAATATTAAATAACATTGTGCGGGAAGCATTGGTATAATCAGTTACGTGGGTTTTACCTTTGGTCAGATTCCAGATAAGCCAGCTGTCCACTGTGCCAAAGAGGAGTTCTTTTTTTTCGGCTCTTTCCCTGACCCCATCTACATTATCTAAAATCCATCTTACCTTGGTGCCGGAAAAATAAGCATCAACCACCAGACCGGTCTTTTTCTGGATAATCTCCGCCAGCCCTTTCTTTTTGAGCTGGTCACATAGGGGGGCTGTCCTTCGGCACTGCCATACTATAGCATTATAAACCGGCTTGCCGCTTTTTTTATCCCAGACTATAGTAGTCTCTCTCTGATTAGTTATACCGATAGCAGCTATATCGTCAGCTTCCAAGCCAGCCTTATCTAAGGCAGCTTTTGCCACTTCTACCTGGGATGACCAAATTTCTGTGGGGTTATGTTCTACCCAGCCCGGCTTAGGATAGATTTGTTTAAATTCTTTACTGGCAGTACTAACTATAGTTCCACTGTGATTAAAGATTATCGCCCGGGAACCGGTAGTCCCCTGATCCAGAGCCATGATATATTTTACCAACCTTAACACCTCCAGTTATTTCCTCGTTATTTGTTTTATGTAAAATATAATAGCATATTTTTAAATTAAATAATAAATAAAACCTTTTAAAGTTACATGGTGACCAATCAAGCTATCTTCTCACCCTTATACTATCAATTCTTTTATCTTTTATCACCTTAACTCCAAAACTTTGGCTCCCTCAGCAGGTGGAGTTAAATATATATCCGGAATGATACCGGTAATTTTTTTATATTCATTCTTAATCTTCTTCTTAAAAGCATCAAGATAATTTTTTTCTATTAAGTTTACAGTACAACCACCAAATCCGGCACCAGTCATTCTGGCTCCCAAAACTCCCTCTTGTTTTAAGGCCAAATTAACCAGGAGGTCCAATTCAATACAACTTACTTCATAATCATCCTTAAGGCTTTGGTGTGATTCTATCATCAGTTGACCAAAAGCAGAATAATTTCCCATCCTTAAAGCCTGTACCCCAGTTTGAACCCTATAATTTTCTGAAATTACATGCCTGGCTCTACGGGCAGTAACTTCCGGTAATTGCGCCTGATATTTTTTATATTCATCTATGGTAATATCTCTTAAAGCTCGTATCTCGCGGTTTAATTTATGCTTAAAAAATTCGGTAGCCATTTTGCATTCTTCTCTTCTTATATTATACTCAGAATTAACCAACCCTCTTTGAACTTTGGAATTACAAATTACTATTTGATAATTGTGGTCTTTAAAGGGGATTAAATCATAATCATTAGATCTACAATCAATAAAAAGAGCATAATTTTTTTGACCCAAACAGGAAACATATTGGTCCATAATACCACAGGCTACACCTACAAAATTATTTTCTGCTCTCCGACAGAGATGAGCCATTTCTACCGGTTTAATTTCTAATAAATTTAATTTTGCCATAGTTAAGGCAGTAACCACCTCTAAGGCGGCAGAAGAACTCAAACCCACTCTTTGAGGAATATTACTGGTAAAGATAAGATTTGCTCCTTGCAAAGGATATCCTGCTTTTTGTATTTCATCCACCACGCCCATCAAATAATTCACCCAGGTATCTTTTTTAAGGGGAGTTAGAGCATCTAAAGAAAATTTGATTTTAGTTTTATAAACCAGATCAAAAACTTGAACCAGCCGATCGTTTCTTAATTGGCCCAGCATAATTATCTTTTTTCCGATAGCTATCGGGAGGACAAATCCCTCATTATAGTCAGTATGTTCACCAATTAGGTTAACTCTGCCGGGGGCAAAAAAGGCTCCTTTAACCAAACCAGTATCAGTGAATTTTTCATTAAATATCTTCCAGAGTTTATTCAAATCTTGCACTGAAATCTCCTCTTCATCTTCTTACTTTATATCCAATTATGTCTATAATTAATCTTCCAGTCAATTTTATTTTAATGCGGAAACCTTTAATAACAAACTATTCCTTCAGGTGGAATATCCCTTAGTTCTTGAGCCTTTTCTTCAGGTAAGCAATTATTAATAAAAGTACCAGCCCCTATTTCACTCCCGGCTAAATATTTAAGTTTATCTTTGGTACGATAAGGGGGATAAAATTCAATGTGAAAATGGGAATATTCTTTACCTGTCCCATTAGTTGCTTGCTGATGAATTGCCATAATATATGGAAAGACAAATCCAAAAAGGCTATCAAATTTCATTAATATTGTTTTGAAAATTGCTGCTAAATCAATTTCTTCTTTTTCGGAAAAATCATTAAACGAAGAAAGATGTTTATTAGCATAAATATGGACTTCATAAGTATAAGAAGCAGAAAAAGGGACTAATGCAGTAAAAGAATCATTGCTAATAATAATTCGCCTGCCATCTTCTTTTTCTTCTTTTAAGGTCTTACAGAAGAGACATTCCCCCTCTTTTTTAAAATACTCTTTACTGGAATTTAGCTCCTGTTCGATAACGGGCGGAATAAAAGGATAGGCATATATCTGGCCATGAGGATGATGAAGAGTCACCCCTACTTCCTCGCCTTTGTTTTCAAAGATAAAGACATAATCGATATAATCTTTATCCCCTAACTCCCGATAGCGGTCTCTCCATACCTTTACCAGTTTAATATAACGGCTTAAGGGTTTCTCCGACATAATCCCATCATGATCAGAAGTAAATAGAACTACCTCACATATTCCCTGAGCTTTACCATGTTTAAAAAATTTGGAGTCTTTCTCGGTTACTTCTGGTGAGTCTTGTTGCAAAGAAGGAAATTTATTTTCAAAAACCACTATATCGTAATCTTCGGCTGGTACTTCCGTAGACAAGCCTCCCTTTTTAGTAGGACAGAGAGGGCAGTAATCTTTCGGAGGTTTATAGGTCCTGTTCTGTCGATGAGTGGCTATCATTATCCATTGCTTCAGGATGGGATTCCATCTTAGTTCTAACATCCCTGCCCTCCTTTTCTTCTTTTGTTTCATCAATAAATGTATAATAGATTAGATAACGACCATCTTCTTTTTTAATTCTTTTCTTTTGTATTTGCATAAAAATATCCTTCCTTATGCCAATTCCATATTATTTTTCATAAATTATTTTTAGTTATTATATTTTAAAAATCCAATAATTAACT
>ASPC01000086.1 GCA_000405345.1 Atribacteria bacterium SCGC AAA255-N14 | reverse complement strand
CGGAAAAATGGATGTTAAAACATTGTCTGAAGTGATTGCTAATCAGGGGTTCCCTATCGCCTTGTCGATATTATTAATCTTTCGTATTGACAGGTTTATGCAGGAGATAGTAATTGCTCAAAAAGAAGGATATCGGCAGATATTGGAAAATACTAAAGAGATACACAATACGATTACCAGCTTGAATCAGCAGAACCGGGAATATTATTCTCTGCGTTTTGGGGAAGTGCAGAAGGAATTGACCGGGATAAAGGGGTGAATAAAACCCCTACATTTCAAAAAGGAACAGGCGAGATGCCTGTCCCACGGTTTATGTGGATTTATTTGTATGCCAGTCGGCCAGTCTAAAAAAAATACAAGATACGTATTAGCGTATAGTAGTAGCGGATAGTTATAGTGCGGGTAATAAGTGCGAGAAAAAGATTATAAAATCAGTTTTTCGTGGTTCGTTTTACGTTGTTGGAAAATACAAGATATAAAGGAAGATGTCACGGTAGGACAGCCAGTTACCCGACTGCCCCCGCACAGATCCCAGCGTGCGGAACTACCGCACTGGGCTCTTCAGAGATACATCTATTTCAAAGCATAAGATATGGCTCTTCCTCTTCCTTGTTTTCTGATTAGCTTTTTCTCAAGTAGATCGTTTAAATCTTTATTTGCTTGTCTAGGAGATATATTATTAATCTCTATATATATTTTTCTTGTAATATTTTTGTTAATTTTAAGATATTCTATTGCTTTCTTTTGCCGCTCGTTCAATTTTAATAACTCAAGGTTTTCAGGTATCTGAAATTTCCTTAAAACTACAACAAAACCGCCGGTAACTTCTTTAAATATAGGTTCGGGTAAATCCTCTTCTTTGCACCATTTTATAATGTCATTCGTTCCGGTCCCCATCTTTCAATATATTTTATCAGAAATAGACAGGCGGGACGCCTGTCCTACGGTGTTGGGGGGGGGGTAAGCGTGATTCTAGTTCTACGATTTTGTCAACAATGTAGGTTTATGGGTAGGCTTGGGATTGCTTCACGTTGTTCGCAATGACAGAAATTATTACTCTTCGCAATGACTGAATGTTCAGAATGTGAACTTAAGAAAATTATACTGTAAAAGAATTGTGATGTTGAATGTATCAAATTCAATCACTTTAGTTTTTTGTACACCTGGGGATGAGAACCAATCATGGCAAGCATTAGGAGAGGTTTTTCTATTTTAAATATCAGGATCCAATCGCTTTTGATATGTATTGCTTCATATCCTTTCGATGTTCCAAGTAGAGGATGCTTTTTATAAATAGGATCAACTGGTTTCTCTTCTTGTAATGTAGTAATGATATGCTTTAATATTTCAAAATCTAATTGCGAGTATTTACCGCTTCTCCTATCCCTTTCAACATCTTTCTTGAACCTTTTCTCAACTTTTATCTTTAACAATGTCAAATCCCCAGTTTTTTAAAGAGTTCCTCTGCTGTATTGTAAATTTCTACATCTTCATTATTCTCAATATTATGAATTCTCTCTATGAGTTTATCTGAAGGAATTCCTACCTCAAATGGTATCCTCTTCTCTAATGCTACTTTAGCAAGAAACAAGTTCACTGCGTCTCCAAAGCTTAATCCTAACGCTTTAAATACTTTCTCTGATTTTTTATAGAACCTATCTTCTACTCTTATACTTGTCTGTCTTCTCATATTATCACCTCAAATTAATTGTACTGCAATTGAAGTATAAAATCAAGACTAATTACTAACGAGAGAGAAAAAAGATAGAATTTTACACAGTTCCTTGCCGGAAATGTCTCTCATATTGCAACATCCAAAATCTTATCAGAAGGTTTAATCTTTGTGTCAAGGGGACGATTGATGAGAAGGCAGCAGCAGCCATTTCCATACCGGTAGTATTTGAATATTTATATCTTCAACAACTTTATTGTCTTCTTCGTCAAAGGTAAATATTGTACCCTTTTTTAGTCCTAATTTTTTACAGGCTTCGACTAACCCGGCTATCTCTCTTTCTTCATTCTCTTCTTTTTTTAACCATTTTTAGTATTTTTTATTTTTAGCATATTTTTGTGCTTTTGAAACCTTTTTGCCAAAATTTACTTTTTATGTCTATGCTTTTTTATCCTTTTCATAAAACCATAAAATATCTTTTATGTCCTTTTGTCAAGGATGGAAAACAGTATCGGGTATATAGTATATAGTGAAGAAAGAAAAGATAAAGAAGGTTGCAAGGTGCAAGTTGCAAGATACAAGATACAAAAACAGTCTGCCGGTCAATTAGTCGTTGGTCGTATTTAGTGAATAAAATGTAAAGAATAAATACAAGATAAAAATACAAGTCATAAAAGGCGGGAAACCGCCCATCCCCGTAGGACGGGCGTCTCGCCTGTCTATTTGGTGGGTTTGGGATTGCTTCGTCGCTACGCGACTCGCAATAACAGAAGCGGGAATAAAAAGAAGTTTTTAGTTTTTGGAAAAATCAGAATGAAAGTATAATTGTTGGAAAAAATGCAAGGAATTCAATGAAAATTCAAGATAGAATAAAGGGGACAGGCAATTTTTATAATGAAAAAAGTAGCCATTTTTTTATTAATAGACAGGCGAGATACCTGTCCTACGGATGATATGGGTCAGAGGAATTTAAGTAGAATTTTTAAGGATTGTTTCTATGTTAATTGTTTTAATTTTTTTTTGGATATTTTTATATTTGCTTATTTCTTTATTTAATTCTTTCAGGTTATTGGTAGAAAGTATGATTATTTTTTTGTTGGAGGGATTAGCATGGTTAGAGTATTGAGATAGAAATTTTTCAATAGAAATGGTCTGCTGGCCTAAGAATTTTTCTTTAGATGGGTCATCGGTTATTATAGCATTTAGTTTTAAGGGAGTGCTTATTCCGGCATAGTAAGTTATTTCGGCAAGCTGACCGGTACCATAAATATTTATGGTCTTTTCTCCTTTTTGGTAGAGCTTCATTAAATATGCAGTAAGTAGATCCTTGGTGTAATGATAATAGTGGAGAGTTTCCTGGAAACGACTATACATCAAACGGCTGACATTTGCCATGCCTTCGGGGGTAATAAGATAGAGAATTTTACGGCCAGTCATCTTTTGGGCTTTTATCCAACCCCGATGAATTAAGTTTTGCAGGATAGAGTTAGTGAGGCCGAGGGAGATGTTTAATTTAAGAGAGAGGGATCTTTGGGATTGGGAGGGGTCAGCCTTTATTTGTAATAGAGTGTCAAGATGTTTTTCAGTGGACATTTTAAGACTCCCTTCGGTCGTCAGGTTTCGGGTTGCGGGTTGCGAGTTTCAGGTTTTTAGTTAACAAAGGTTTCGGGTTGCGGGTTGCGAGTTTCAAGTTTCTTAAAGATTTAATTAAAGCAATTAACATATGAATAATAGATTGGATTTTTGCCAATAAAAGTTTATATTCTTCGTTGGTGATGTAGTTTAGATCCTTAGCAAGAAGGAGTTGATATTCTGTTTCGAAAGCGGAGCCTTTGGATATGCCTAAGAATCTGATTAGATTACCATTTTCCAATTGTCCGCATCCTTCGACGATGTTAGTTGGGATAGATGATGATGATCTTCTGATTTGAGAAGTCAGGCCGTATTGTTCGTTATTGGGAAATTTCTTAGTAATATTGTAAATGTCTACAGTAAATTTATGGGCATCTTCCCAGACTTTTAGTTTTTTGTAGTCGGACATGAGAGACTCCCTTCGGTCGTCTGTTGCAAGATAAAAAAACAGGTTGCAAGTTACAAGTTGCGAGTTTCAAGTTGCAAGCTTTAGATTAAGCATACATAAGTTTTCCTTTTGGTTGAGGAATTTCTCTTCCTATTTTATTTGCAGTTTCTATCCATTCTGAAATAATTAGTTGAATATTTTTTAAAGCTTCTTCGTAAGTTTTTCCATCGCTCATACACCCTGGCAATTCAGGAGCTTCAGCAATATATGCCTGATCTTTTTCGCTCCACCAGAATATTATTTCGTATTTATACATTTTTCCCCTCCTTATGGAGTTCATATTTTAAAATTATATTTCTTGCTTGTTTAACTTGATACGCCTTAGCTTTCCCATCCTTTAGAGACTGTAGATTTATAATCTCTATAATTCCCGTTTTAAAATATATATGATGACTTCCTTTAATTCTTTCAGTAAAGCCCAAATCTAAAATTATTTTTTTTAAATCATTAAAATTTAAATTCTTATCATTTAGGCCAGATAAAACTTTTTCTAAAATATTTTTTATCATCTGTTTTCCTTTAAATTTTTAAGGAAATAATATTATTATGTTCAGGATGTGAACTTAAGAAAATTATACTGTAAAAGAATTGGGATGTCAAGGGGGAAAGAAGGTTGCGGGTTGCAGGTTGCGAGTTTCAAGTTGCGAGTTAAGAGATAAAATACAAGAAAAGATGCAAGATGCAAAAACAATCTTCCAGTCTGCCGGTCGGCCAATCAAGATAAAAAACAATTAATATTTATAATAATCTGGGATATTCATCTCTATTATTTAATACCCTTTTTTCTAACCAGAGTACTTAAACCTAAACCTTTTAAATATCCCTTGCCAAAGTAGATAAGGTTGGCATAAAGTTGGCATAAGGTTGGCATATTATATAAATTCGTAATATATTCCTTTTTTTTCACCTTTTCTAATAATGGCTTTTTTATTAATCAGATCATTTAAATCTTTTCGGAGAGTTTCTCTGTTTACATCAGGACAAAGATTTTGATACTCTCTATTTGTAATTTTTCTATATTTTTTAAGATATTCTATTGCTTTCTTTTGCCGCTCGTTTAATTCTAATGACTCAAGATTTTCGGGTATCTGAAATTTCCTTAAAACTACAGCAAAACCACCGGTAACTTCTTTAAATATAGGTTCGGGTAAATCCTCTTCTCTGCACCATTTTACAATGTCATTCGTTCCGGTCCCCCATCTTTCAATATATTTTATCAGAAATAGAAGATTAAAGAAATGCAAGATGAAAAACAGGTTACGG
>ASPC01000085.1 GCA_000405345.1 Atribacteria bacterium SCGC AAA255-N14 | reverse complement strand
TCATGTATTCCAGAGAAATAATTTCCATCCCTCTTTCGATTAAAACAGAATGAATATTTCTCTGGTGATGAAGAACCTCTTCTTTTTGATATTTTTCAGGTAGGTATTTTTCGATAATTTTAAACCTTTCCCTATGAAATCTTCCTGAATAGGCATGAAATCCAGTAAGGGTAGATTTAAATTTTTTGGCAAATAAAACACTCATTTTCTCTGCTTTTATTGAATCCTCTGAATTATCCAGTGCAATCAAGATACGTTTATACATAAAATAAGGGCCTCTCTTTTATTTATTATTTTGTTGGACGTACTTTTAACGATTTGTCGAGTATTTGAACGATATGATAGCGTATAGCAAAGGGATAAACTGGCTGTTGAAAATGAAACCTGGCTTCTTCAAACAAAGAGCGCATATTCATGATAAAATGGTAAAAAGGATGATCCGGAGAAATGATCTCAGCAATACAGTTTAGTTGATAGCTCTTATAACTCGGTGAATTTCCCACAAAAAACAGAGATACTCTGGGATTGTTTTGAATATTCTCAAAACTTTTACTCTCAAATATTTCTAATCCCCCTAAAGCATATCCATCCATTATCTCTGGTTTATTATAAAAAATATTTGCTGCTTCCAAGCGTAGAGAGAGCGTTTTTTTAAAATCTTGGTTTTTTATCTTTTATACTATTTGACTCATTTCTTGATTAATTTCCGATAACTTCTCCTCTATGGGAACTAAACCAACTCCTTTGCAGACAGTGTTTACCGGAAAATCAGGATTATTAAGATCATAAGTAATTAAAGTAGGCAGATGAGGAGATAGAAAAACGGGATTTTTATCTTTTTTTAAAAGCTCCATTAATTGCTGTCTTTCCCCCCTTTGCCAATCGATAAAATTATTGTCCAGTTTTTGTAAAGAATATTTTTTATGAGTCTTCTCCCCTATTATTTTAATAGAATACTGATTTTTTTCTATTTTATAAGCAAGTTTAATCATTTAACCTCCTCAGCTTTCTCCGGATGATGAGCCGTCACTTTAGAGGTTAACCAAAAAGTAGAGACGGTTAATAAAGAAACAATCAGCCACACGATAAAGATATTAACTAGTCGAATTGGCGTAGGATGAGCAGCTCCACCCGGAACAGGAATTATTTGATAAATAACCCAAGGCGCACGCGCTGATTCCCTGACATATCCCATAATAATGACTATGAAAATTCCAAGTAATCCGGAAAGAATCAGTGAACCACGGGAACCTAAAGATAATTCCCCCCAGTGAGATTCTTTGGTATCAGCAATGGTGAGTGAATCGATGGTTAAAGTCACCGTTCCCATCAAGATTAATGCACCGAGCGCAATATATTTATAATCCATCGATCCTATTGGGTTTAACCAGGCCTTACTATCATCAATAAAAGGAGCATTAAGCCAGGCTGGCTGAATTAAAATGAGACCAGCGGCCAAGCCAATCCAAAAAAACCAATGAAACATTTTATGTATAAATTTATTTTCTATTTTAGAGAAAATCTGCTCCCTTCTTTCGATGTAAAAACTAATCACCGAAAGAAAAAGTAAGGTGAGGGTTCCTACCATTAATAACATTTCCCAGGCTCTCGGTCCATGCATGATAAACTGAAAAGCCTTGTCATTGGCATCAGATATTTTTAGCATATAAATAAATCCCAAAAAGGGCTGGATCACCAATCCAAAAAGGCCCCAATTCAGACCGTAACTGGAAACCCAATCCCAGTATTGTTTGTCTTTCTGGCTTTTCCGGTCCAAAAAATGAAAAACTGCTAACATAGCCAAAACAAAACCAATATAAGAGATAGAAGCGAATAAACGATGCCACTGTAAGCGCCATAATGTGGGATTAAACCACATGGCCAAAGCATCTTCCTTACTTAAAGTCATTAAACCGCTAGCGGTAAATTTAATTTCTTTTACGCCCGGAGTAAGCATTCCCCCTGCTAACATATTAATCATCAGGGTTTGAAAAAATACCGATACCGCATAACCGTAACCCAAAATTTGGTGCCAAAGAGGTTTAATTTTTTCCCAGCTAAACCAAAAAGTGTACAAAAAAACAATTTCTAAGGCAAAGAGAATGGCTTCAATGAACAGTGGCCACCAGTAGACATGAAATAAATTGCTGGCAAAAACCGGAAAAAGAGATACAAAAAAAAGAACACCGGCAACTGCAAAGGTAGCTCCCAGACTGAAGAGTATCACATTAAAAAGAGTGATTGATTTAGAGAGAAGGCGGTAGCGTTTCTTTTTATTTTTTAAATAAAAACCCTCGGTAATTACTGCTAACCAACTTCCTCCCAAATGGAGATTGGCAAAAAGAACATGAGTTAACATAACAAAGGCAATAAATATTGAACGGCCTTGATTGTTGATATCTACTTCTTGTATAGGAAATTGCTCTTGAAATTGAGGATCAACTTTGCTTAAATCATTAGCGACAATTCAGTAGAAGAAAGAACCCCTTCTTGATGGGGATAAACAAAAAATGCAACATAGCATAGAAAAAGCACAAACAAAATAACTAATAACCAGAATTTTTTCATTTTAAACCTCCTTATTTCATGGAACAAATTAAATAACCAGAATTTTTTCATTTTAAACCTCCTTATTTCATGGTAAAAAATAAAAAATTATCTGAATTATCGATTTTAGTGAAAAACTTTAGGTTAAAAGGTAAATTTGTCAAGGTTCAAGAGGCGGAGTAAGAATATATATCAGGAGAAGATTCCTCCCTACATTTTCAAGATATCTATGTTTAGCTTGTTAAATCACCACCAACGGTCAAAAGAATTTATTTTTTTCAATTTTTCTCTATTTTATATTAAATTATTACGACAAAAGTTTTAAAAATCCTTCTTTTTTGGGAAAATAATTTAAAAAAATAAAAAAGCTCTTCAACAAAATGCTGAAGGGCTGATTATTTTATAGCCCCCCAGGTTGCTGTCTGAAAGCGTGCTTTTTTGGGACAAGATAAGTCTTAAGATGAAAAGAGTCAGGGCTGGGCATATAGGAATTTACTTGATTCCTTAAATAATTACCTTAAAGAAAACTAAGGTTCTTTACTTATGTTATACTCACATTTAGAAAAACTTACCTAGAACAAAACTTCAAGGTTAATTGCGTATATACCTCCAATATGGTGTTATATCCAAGTAAAATTCGGATATACTTCACTTTAGGCAAAATCCGAAAAGTTTTCTTCCCAAAATCAGTTCAATCATATGTTATCATCTCCTTTTCTTTGCTTTAAAGTTCGAATAGAGAGGATATGTATAGTAACACCAATGGCTATCAGAATCAAGATGACTCTAATTGGAAAAATGTTAACTACAAAAACAACCGAATATCCTATTGTTATCCATAAAAGAGAAATGGATAAAATTTTTGCTTTTAGTGAAACTCCTTTTCCTTCTAGATAATTCTTAATATAATTTCCTAACCACTTGTTATTTATGAGCCAATTGTAGAATCTTTCTGAACTTCTAATATAGCAGGCGGCAGCTAGTAAAAGAAAAGGAGTAGTAGGCAAGAGAGGCAAAAATATGCCAAGAATTCCAAGCCCCGTAAAAAAACTTCCTATAATAATCAATACCCATCTGCTCAAATTGCTCGATATCTGTCTTTTATCGTTAATCTTCATCAGTAATCAGTTATCCCACACTTCTCAATTTTTCGATTTCGCTTAACGATTAAGATTGCTTCCGAAGTTGGAGCACAGATGAAGCTAAGGTTTTTGACTTTAATATTACCTATGCTCAATTTCGGAAGCAATTCGGTTGAACGAAGCCGCTCCGCTGTGGCTATGGGAATTCAATCCAGCGATTTCGTTCATCAAATTGCTATTGAAGCTCTCCCTAATGACCTGCTTAGGAAGAACTAAAGTAAATTCAAGGGTCCGGGAAATATCTTTCTCAAGGCGGTGTTCATAATAGAGTTGATTTCCTGAAAAAAGAGCGTTCTTCCCCCTTAACCCTCTATTCATATCCGCTATTTGAAAATTAAGCTACCCATCTCACCTTCCTGGGAGGCGCATAGCCCTGGGGAGATAAGATCTCTCTGGTGACCATCTGGCCTTTTTTACAACAAGGACAGATGCGAGGGTCAATACCGGTTAGCTCAAAAAGTAATTCCTCCCAGCCAACTGATTCGGTTGACTGCTGTTCTCGGTTTGAACCAACACCAAATATTTCCCGACATCGCCTGAGCTTGGTTTTTCGATTCCGATTGCTGAGTAACCCATAATGTCGGATTTTGACAAAATTGTTCGGTAAAATATGCAATAGAAACCGCCGAATAAACTCAAAGGCCTCCAGGGTCATCTGCTTGTTCTTGTTGTCATCTTTATAATCCCGCCAACGAAAGGTAACTTTTTCTTGTTCAGCTTTAACAATACGGTTATTGGATATTGCCACCCGGTGAGTATACCGACCGAGATATTCAATTACGTATTGGGCACTCCGAAAAGGTGGCTTGCAATAGGTAACCCACTCTTGCCGGTAAAGCTCATCCATCATCATTTGAAATTTAGGCGTATCACCTAAAGATTGAATCTCTCCGACAGATTTTAGTTTGCCACCCCGATAAGCCTCCTTGAGATAGAATAAGAACTTTCCCCGGAACAACCGGGACAAAACCTTCACCGGGATAAAAAACCCTCCTCTGGAAGAAAGCCACCGCTGGCCATCAAGGGATAACCCCCCACCAGGGACGAGGCAATGGAGGTGAGGATGGTCCATCAGATTCTGTCCCCAGGTGTGCAAAATCGAGATAAAGCCAATCTCTGCACCCAGATGCTTAGGGTCTTTGCTTAAGGCAAGAAGGGCTTCGGAGGCTGCCTTGAACAGGAGGCCATAAACCACCCTCTGGTTTCTCAAGGCCAAAGGATTAAGTAGATCTGGGATGGTGAAAACGATATGAAAATATTCGACCGGTAGTAAATCCCTCTTCCGGGCAGCCAGCCACTTCTCCTTAACCAGACTTTGACACTTGGGACAATGCCGGTT
>ASPC01000084.1 GCA_000405345.1 Atribacteria bacterium SCGC AAA255-N14 | reverse complement strand
CAGCATCCCTGCTGGTCATCTTATCCTCAATTAGGGATTTAATGACATGAACTCTTACTAATTCTTTTTTGGTCATTAGATATCTCACCTTTTCCATAGTGACATTATTACTGATTAATTTCAAGGTGACAATATCACAGATTAATTACATTTTATATAAAAATTGTTTGACTACTGAGAACTTTTAATATATTATTAGGAAAATAAAAGTTGCCCTTTTAAATTGGTTCAGAGAGACTAGTAAGGGGAAAAAGAGAAAATTATATCCTCTTATTAGTCATTAATAAGAGGATTTTTTTATGTGCGCCCAGCATGGGTGATTACTAGTCGGTGAAAGTCCGATATGGGGGTTGATAGTGCCAACCATTAGCTTAAGACAAGGGTGTCCATCGTGAGGTGGAATCTGAAGGAAGTCGGCGGCAAAACTCCGGTCTGAGGAATACAAACTACATATAAGGCATATGCTTGTGGGTAAGTTTGCATGACAAAACAAAGCCCAAAACTATCCGAAACAGGCGGTGTAAATGTAGCAGATAGATGGAGTGAAAGTAATCTCTCTTACCTGGGGAGGTCTGACAGATAGGTTGTGAACTTTAAAACAACAACTCATACAGTGATGTATGATTGAACTGTCAGAAGTCAGCAGACGCCATAGTAGATTGATATATCAATCGAAGGGCTGAACGTTAGGAGGTTTCTAAAGTTTGAAGAACTCGAAAGAAATACCAAGAAAGCAGACAACTTCTCATGAAGACTATTTCCAGGATGGAAGGCTGGAAGCCAAAGATAATGGAAAAGTGCCCAGTATTCTTTCGGCGTTTGATAACAGAAGAAACAGCGAAGATGTATATGCCGATAATCTTATGGAGAAAATTCTTGCCAAAGACAACATGAACCAAGCATACAGGCAAGTGGTAAGAAATAAAGGGAGTCATGGAATAGATGGTATGACGGTAGATGAACTTCTACCTTACCTGAAAGAAAATGGAAATCAACTCCGTAAAGATATACTAAAAGGCAAATACAAACCAAAGGCGGTAAGAAGGGTAGAGATATCCAAATCCGATAAAGGAGTAAGACTATTAGGTATACCCACAGTAACAGACAGAATGATTCAACAAGCCATTGCCCAACAATTAACACCAATATTTGAACTTAAGTTTTCGGATAACAGTTATGGTTTTAGACCCCACAGAAATGCACATCAAGCGATAAAGAAAGCGCGACAATACTTAAATGAAGGATATACCTGGGTAGTAGATATTGACCTGGAGAAATACTTTGATACGGTCAATCACGATAAACTCATGTCGCTAGTAGCCAGAGAAGTAAAAGATAAAAGAGTATTGAAATTAATAAGAGTATACCTGAATTCAGGTGTAATGATTAATGGCGTAATAGTAGAAACAGATAAAGGCTGTCCGCAAGGAGGACCCCTTAGTCCTCTATTAAGTAACATTATGCTTGATGTACTCGATAAGGAGTTAGAGGAACGAAACCATAAATTCTGCCGGTATGCGGATGATAATCAACTATATGTGAAAACCCGTAAGGCAGCAGAAAGGGTAATGAGAAGTGTTACAAGATTTATCGAAGATAAACTTAAGTTGAAAGTTAATAAGAAGAAAAGTGCAATAGGCAGACCCTGGGAAAGAAAATTCTTAGGATTCTCATTCTATACAAGACAGGAAGAGATACGGATAAGAATCCATCCCAAGTCAATAGAAAGAGTAAAGGAAAAGATAAGATTCATTACATCAAGGAGTAATGCCTGGAGTATGGAATTTCGCTACCTGAAATTACGACAGTCAATAATAGGATGGGTCAGCTATTTTAGGTTAGCAGATATAAAGACGAAATGCCAGGAACTCGATGTATGGATCAGACGCAGGATTAGAATGTGTTATTGGAAACAATGGAAGAAGATCAAGACCAGACACGATAATCTAAGAAAATTGGGTATTGATAACTCCCAGGCATGGGAATATGCCAACACTAGAAAAGGCTACTGGAGAATCTCCAACAGTCCTATACTTGCTCTAACCTTTACTAACAAAAGGCTTAAGAATCTTGGTTACCTAAGTTTTACAGAAAGATATACACAAGTAGCTAATTTCTAACGAACCGCCGTATACCGAACGGTACGTACGGTGGTGTGAGAGGACGGTAAATGAATTAATCATTTACCTCCTACTCGATTTATATAAATAAATACATTTTCCTTTAACATCAGTCCGGCGAGGCTGATAAGGAACGGTTATTACCCCCTTATCAGCCAGAATAGGTTGAAGGGGGTTTTTATTTAAATATTTAAATATATTTGTAGCAGAAGAGGAGGTTTAAAAAAATGGATTTACAGGAAAAAACTGTGGTGATGAAAGAAAGTGAAATCAAAAGGACTCTGGTAAGAATTGCTCACGAGATAGTGGAAAAAAATAAGGGGGTAGTTGATTTAGTCCTTATTGGAATAAGGACCAGAGGGGTTTTTTTAGCTAAAAGATTAGCCCAGGAGATTTTTAAAATTGAAAAAAAAGAAATTCCGGTAGGAACTTTAGATATAACTCTCTACCGGGATGATTTATCTTTGGTTGCCAGCCAACCACTGGTGCTTAAAACTGAAATACCTTTTGATGTTTCGCAGAAAAAAATAGTACTGGTTGATGACGTCCTTTATACCGGAAGGACCATAAGGGCAGCCATGGATGCCATAGTGGATTTAGGAAGACCTCAAGTTATCCAGTTAGCTGTATTGATTGATAGAGGGCATCGAGAGCTTCCTATTCGAGCAGATTTTATCGGTAAAAATATTCCTACTTCCAAGAAAGAAATAGTTAAGGTTAGATTAAACGAGGTAGATGGAGAAGATAAAGTAGGAATAATGAACGAAAGAAGGTGAGTGCGATTTTAAATATTAAAGTAAAATTAAGGGTTTTCTGATACCTAGTTCTTGACTAATTTTTGCAGTGGCTTCAGCCGCTGCTTTCATCATTTCATATCCCCCGGAAGTATGGACATTAAAAATACTTACTCCCAATTTTGCAGCTACTTCAGCTGCCCGAGCAACAGTATTGGGTATATCGTGAAACTTTAAATCTAAAAAAACCCTACCTCCTTTCTCGTTTATCATATTAACCACCTTAGCCCCTTCAGCAGTAAATAGTTGGCTTCCAACTTTAAAGACCCCTACATAATCACTTAACTTGCTCACCAATTCCTCTGCCTTTTTAAAATCATCTACATCAAGAGCTAAAACCAATCTTTCTTTTGCTGTTAACTGCATTTTCCCCTCCTGTTTTATTAAATTTTTATACTTCCTACTAATTCATTTATATCTTTAATATTGTTTTTTGTTAGATATTTTTCTATTCCTTCAATAATTTCAATAGTTATCTTAGGATTTACAAAATTCGCTGTCCCTATCTCTATCGCCCGGGCTCCGGCAATAATAAATTCCAGAGCATCCTCAATTTTTATTATCCCCCCTATTCCGATAATCGGGATCTTTACCGTCTGAAATACCTGCCAGACCAACCAGAGGGCTACCGGTTTTACTGCGGGACCGGACAGGCCGCCACTGATATTAGCTAATTTAGGTTTGCGAGAATCAATATCTACTGCCATCCCCACTAAAGTATTTATTAGGGATAGAGCATCCGCTCCTGCTTCTTCCGCCGCTTGGGCAATTATTTTGATATTTGTAACATTGGGAGTTAACTTTACGATAAGAGGGAGAGTGGTAGCCTTTCGAATACTACTCATAATCTTATAAGTTGCTTTAGCGTCTGTCCCCCAGGCCATACCCCCTTTTTTGACATTAGGACAGGAAAGGTTGACCTCCAGACCGGCAACTCCCATCTCCTTGGAAACTTCTCCTAACCTTTGGGCTAATTCCACATATTCTTCTATGGTATCCCCGGAAATATTTATTATCACCGGAGTATTAAATTTTTTTAAATAAGGTAATTTTTCTTTAATTAAAACCTCCACTCCTACATTCTGTAAGCCGATAGCATTAAGCATACCCGAAGGGGTCTCTATGATCCGAGGAGGAGGATTGCCTCTCTTTGGTTTTAAAGTTATCCCTTTTAATATTATGGCACCCAATCTGTTTAAATCGACAAAATGGTCATATTCCTGACCATAACCAAAAGTCCCTGAGGCAGTCATCACCGGATTTTTTAACTTTATTCCGGCTATTTTCAATTCCAAATTAGGTTTATCAATCATCCCAGACCACCTCGCTTCCTCTGAAGACAGGTCCATCTATACAGACTCTCTTATATTCATATTTAATTTTATCCTCTTTCTTATCCTTGGTTTTTATCTTACAGACACACCCTAAACAGGCGCCTATCCCGCAAGCCATTCGTTCTTCCAAAGATACCTGGCAATCAATATGGGCATCTAATGAAACCTCCACAACCTTTTTCAGTTTAAGTTTCGGCCCACAGGCAAATATCTGGTCTGCTAACCATCCTTCTTTAATAATTCTTTCTAATAAATCAGTAACTAAACCCTTATACTTATAACTTCCATCATTGGTAGCAACATCTACTTTTGCTCCCAATTTCCTGAAATTTTCTTCTCCTATGACCAACTCTTTTTTTTGGGCTCCTATCAAGACTCGTACCTCATTTCCTTGCCTTATAGATTCTTCGCATAAAGCCAGTAAAGGAGCAACTCCTATCCCTCCACCTACTATCATAATCTTCTTACTTTCCGGATAGATATTAAAACCATTTCCCAGGGGACCCAGAATATCTAAATTATCTCCGACTTTCCTTTGGGCTAATAATTTTGTGCCTTCTCCTACTACCTGAAACAAAATATAAATTTCTCCTTTTTCTTTATCTATTCGGTGAATACTTAAGGGGCGGCGCAACAAGGGGTAATTATCTATACTGCATTTAATATGGATAAACTGCCCGGGAAGAGCTTCTTGAGCAATTTCTGGAGCCTTTACACTCATCAGATAAATCTTGGAAGCAACTTCTTTTCTGGATATAATTTTTACTTTAATATTTAAAATCGCACTCACCTTCTTTCGTTCATTATTCCTACTTTATCTTCTCCATCTACCTCGTTTAATCTAACCTTAACTAT
>ASPC01000083.1 GCA_000405345.1 Atribacteria bacterium SCGC AAA255-N14 | reverse complement strand
ATTATATCTTTGTCTTATCTAAAAATGGACAGACCCAGATTTAATAAAGTATATTTAAAATATTTACTTCTATTTTGAAATAACCGTAATTTGTTCTGAATATACTTCTGAAGGCAGTATTGATTCATACTATAACGAACAAAAATCATATTTATTTTTTCTTTACATAAATTTTATCTTTGTATATAAATATAATCTTCAAAGATAACCATTCTATCGTTTTCTATAACTAAAAGTACAACTAACCTCTCGCAAGGATTGATTAAAATTCCAGCAAAACAACATATTTCATGGAAGAAATGATAGATATCAAATTAATACCCATTACCTTCATCTCTATTATAAATTTCTTTAAAATAATTTTTATACCTACTAGATATCCATTTTAAAACCCCCTCTAATAATATTATCCAAAACAATTTTCAAAATAACTTAAAACTCAATAAGGTGCATTTTTTTATTATATTAATTGTATTAATTATTATTTCCCCTTAAAGGTGTACTTTCGCCCCTCTCTTTTAATTTTTCAAGAAATTGAGTTAATTCTTTTACTATGTTAGGGTATTTATTAAACAAATTATTTTTTTCGTAAGGATCTCTTTTTATATTATACAATTGGCCAGGGCTACCGGGCTTTGGCCCCTCCCCTTTTGGTGGGGGCCATCCCCCTGAACCAAGGGTTTCAAGTATTAATTTCCACTCACCTTTTCGAATCGAAAAAACACCTTTTTGAGAATGATGAACAATATGATTTCGAACAGGTTGCTGAGGTTTTTTACCCGTTAAGACATATAAAAAACTAAAACTATCTTCCGCAATATCATTTGTAAGCTCGAAATTAAAAAGTTCAGCACAAGTAGCGTAAAAATCATGTAAACCAACTAGAGCATTACTGACTGAATTGGGTTTAACAATACCAGGAAAACGAATAATAAAAGGTTCCCTATGACCACCTTCCCAGATATGAGCTTTGTATCCTCTCCAGTTTCCACATGATTTATGACCGTAAGTAAAATAATGATCTTCTCCATCTTCTCCAAGAATTCGGTCTCCTGGTAAGGCTCCGTTATCACTTGTTATCACAAACATTGTATTATCATACTGCCCTGTGTTTTTCAATGTTTTTACTATCTCACCAACAATCCAGTCAACTAGCCACACCAAATCTCCACGTGGACCTGCTTCACTTTTTCCACGAGCAAATTCCGGTACCACATCTTCTGTACATGGTTCATGAGGAGCTGATGTTGCTAGATAAAGGAAAAATGGCCTTGTTTTATTTTGTCGTTCCTTGATATATTTGACTGCCTGTTTGCAAAATGTAGTGTCTGCTTTTTTATGCTCCCAGCCGGGAACCATCAAGCCAGGCCTACTTGTATAAACAGGGTTGTTATGATAAAAAGATGGTATTTTAATAAACTCTTTATTTTTTATAAAACCATAAGGTGCATTACAGGTAGAACAGGCCGCTGTCCCAAAAAATCGATCAAATCCAAGATCAGTAGGTCCTCCTTCAACTGGTTGGGAGAAATCATTTTTTTCTTCAAACTCTTTATCAAAGCCAGGAGGATTTGTAAAATCAAAATTATACTTAGGTTTGGCCTTATACTTTAAACCGAGATGCCATTTTCCAATACAGGCTGTGTCGTAACCTACTTTTTTTAGTAACCCAGCCAATGTTAATCGACTTATTTTAATTAATGGTAAGTTATATCCTTGAAATACTCCTTTTTTTAACCTTGTTCGCCAACAGTACCTTCCTGTCAAAATTCCATAACGTGATGGTGTACACACTGAAGAAGGAGAATGTGCATCTGTAAAACGCATTCCTTCTTTAGCAATTTGATCAATATTAGATGTAGGTATTTTTGATGAATTATTATAACACTTTAAATCACCATAACCCAAATCATCGGCCAAAATATAAACTATATTTAGTTTTTTCATTTTTTCTTCCCCCCATTCGGATATTGGCTAATTGCATTGGTAAACCTTACACCTTCACCAGCTAAACGGTCAATATTTTTAGTTTTTATATTTGGATCCTCATTGCAAGATAGTGCATGATATCGTAGCTGATCACAAAATAACCAGAGCAGATTTGTGCTTTTATTTTTTATCATTTATTTTCCCTCTGTCCTTGGTTCTATTTTTCTAAGTTATGTAAAATATCTTTTCTTAATTTACTATCTTCTAAGATAAATAATTGCTAAAGTATAGAACTTAAGGAAATATATACCTTAAGTTCTATACTTTCTTAATCATTTTCTAATATGCGTCCTCTCAAAATAAAATAATTTTTTTCAAGCTTATTTCTCTATTTTCCAGTTCTCTATCAGAAAGATCGCATCCGGAGGGAAAGTACGACTAAGGTAAGGCTTAGCTAAAATATTATATGCATAGTAATAATGCGGAATCAAGGCACAATCTTCTTCAACTATAATTTCTTCTGCTCGTCTATAGAGAGCCTTCCTTTTTTCCGGGTCTGGCTCAACTGCTGCTTCTTCAACTAACTTACTATATTCATTATTTTTCCATCGAAGATTTCTTTCACCATATTCGGAATGGAATATCGTATATAGGAAGGCATGTGCATCAGGAAAATCTGCGCCATTCCCCATCCTCCAAAACTGGTGTGCTCCTTCACATACCGATGACCAGTATACTCTTTCTTCCATGGCCTTCAATTTTACATTTACACCTAGGTTATCTTTCCACATCTTTTGTAAGGCCTGAGCCATCATACGGCCAACATCACTTGAACCAAACGCATATGCAACCTCTGGAAGCCCTTTCCCTCCTGGGTAACCGGCATCAGCCAGATATTTTTTAGCAGCTTCGGGATCAAATGGAATCCCTATACCTTCCTCTACACGACCAAAACATCCAGGAGGTACAACAGTATATGCTGGTAGTTGTCCACCTTTAAGTACGTATTTTACAAAGGTTTCTTTATCAATTGCTGCAGCAAAAGCCTTTCTTACTAACGGATTATCCATAGGTGGATACTCAGAATTAATTTGAACGGTAGCCAGAATTGCGAGAGGACCATTATGGTATTCTTTGCTTAATATAGGATCACTTTTTATCCTTTCTATATCAACGCCTGGAACTTCAACAGTGTCCAAATCACCTGTTACATACATAGACAAGGCAGTAGATTGATCCACTACATAAATGAATCGAGCTTCTTCAATCTGCACTTTATCAGCATCAAAATAATCCTCATTTTTTACCAGAACTATTTCGTTAAAATGAGCCCAACTCTTTAATTTATAAGCGCCATTCGTAACAATATTCTCAGGCTCGGTCCATCTATCACCATATTTCTCTATAGTCCAACTAGGGACAGCAGTAGTAACATGTGCAATTAGAGAAAGAAAGTATGCGGCAGGGTATTCCACGGTATATTGGATTGTATAATCATCAACTGCTTTAATACCAACAGAAGAAAGATCGTCAGATTCACCAGTATTAACCTTTTTTTGCATTTTTAATTATGTAAAAAAAACTAGCATTTGGTGAAGCAGTAGCCGGATCAATAATTCGTTTAGCTCCATATTCTATATCATGTGCAGTAACAGGCTTACCATCGGTCCATTTTACATCTTTTCTAAGATGAAAAGTCCAGACAAGATTATCATCCGATACCTCCCAGGAAGTCGCCAGACAAGGTACAGCCTCCAATGTATTAAAATCGAACCTAATAAGAGGTAAAAATAATGCATCAACTACACTTGCGCTTGTAGTACAAAAAACTAATGTTGGATCAACTGTTTTTGGATCGAGACCCATAGGTATCCTTACAACCTTATTATTTGCAAAAACACTTAATGAAAAAACAACACACATAACTATTACAAGACTAAACACAAGTAACTTACTTTTCATAATGAATCTCCTTTTTTTAGATTTTTTTTAAATTATTTTCTCAATTTTTGCGCTTCACTTTGTTAAAAATCATATCTTACTTACTTATTCACATAATTACCACCTCCCTCCCCAAAAATTATATCTTTGTCTTATCTAAAAATGGACAGACCCAGATTTAATAAAGTATATTTAAAATATTTACTTCTATTTTGAAATAACCGTAATTTGTTTGGACAATTACTTCTAAAGTAGATTCCTTTTTTATTGTTTTAAAACTCATTTTAACATTACCTATAGGATAATAATTTTGAAATGTGGTGTATTATACAGTGGTATGACCTCTTACCTGTTTAATACTTTATCATATTGTTTTAAATTTGTAAAGAATTTGTTTGCTTTCAAGTACATTTTTATGTGAGGCATTAAAGAATTTATTTTTTATTATTAATCTGGGAAAATGTCATTATGTAAAAGTTAAGATATCTAATGACTAAAAAAGAATTAGTAAGAGTACATGTCATCAAATCCCTAATTGAGGATAAGATGACCAGCAGGGATGCTGCAGAAGTTTTAAACCTTAGCGAACGCCAGATAAAACGTCTAAAGGCAGGTGTTAAAAAAGATGGCGAGGTGTTTGTTATCCACAAAAATAGAGGCCGTAAACCTAAGCATACTATCCCTGGTAAAAGAAGAGAGGAAATTGTTTTTCTTGCTAGAAATAAATATAGAGGGGTAAACTATACCCATCTTGCAGAACTTTTGAGGGAACAGGAAGGGATTACCATTAGTCAATCTTCTGTATCCAGGATCCTTAAAGCCAAAGGTATTAAAAGCCCCAGAAAACACAGGCCGCCTAAACCTCACCGTACTAGAGAACGTAAGCCTCAAGAAGGACTTTTATTACAGATGGATGCCTCTCCTTATGAATGGCTACCCGGTATAAAATGTTCTTTACATGGGGCGATAGATGATGCCAGGGGAAATATAACCGGTCTTTACTTCTCTCCAAATGAATGTTTAAACGGTTATTTCGAGGTTAAAAGACAGACCACTTTAGAATATGGTCTACCAGTTAGCATTTATGTGAACTGCTACACTATATTTATGCACCCGGTAATGATAATAAAAACCTACGGTCATACTCATAGATACCTACTATTTTCTCAAATGACAGGCTACATAATGTCCGCCATTTATATCGATTAATTCAGGCTCTTCCTGACTGCAAATTGGTATAGCGTATTTACATCTCGGATGAAAACGGCAACCCTTAGGAGGGTTAAACGGGCTTGGAACATCTCCCTCTAAAACAATTCTTTGTCTG
>ASPC01000082.1 GCA_000405345.1 Atribacteria bacterium SCGC AAA255-N14 | reverse complement strand
TGGGATGCGAAGTTGATATTTATAATTTGAACTTCCGATTTTAAGGAAGTGGTAGACAAGATTTGAGGATTATCGTATAGGGAGAACCTGTCTGCGTGCGTACACGCACAGGCAGGGTAGACTTCGGTTTTGGCAAGGGTGGAAATAGATACAGTTATAGAAAGAACAATTACGAGAAATGCAAGAATACTATACTTAGTATTTCTTTTTAAGTAGTGCATTTTTCAATGTTCCCTTTTTTATATTTAATAGAATTAAGTAGTGATTCCCGCTTCCCGATCAGGTCGAGGACAGGTTTCGCGGGAATGACAGAGGAGGATAAAAAAAGGCTGTCATTATTTACTTATTACCTTTTATTCCTCTTATTAATTGTGTACTATTATCTAAAAATTCTTCAGCAACTTTTAAAATCGTTTCTACTCCTGTTTTTGACCATTGATCATAATAATCCGCACTTTCTCGTAAGGTTTTTGCCTTCTCTAATCCTTCAACTAAATGCAAAGGAAGTAATTTTTCTTCTACATACAATGAGCGGATCGCCACAATCAAACAATGGTGACTTCTTTCTCTGTAATTTCTAGCATAAAGTAATGCCCTCGCTGAATGAAATATCGAATAATAACATTGTATAGTAGCCCATTTGTAATTATCATTCTTAAAAGTTATTTCGCCTGTTCAAGATCTGAAGCTGCTACCTTCAATTCTTTGCCAGCCAATGTTTTTCCTCGGGAAAATACTTTTATTTTTTGACTTCTTAAACATCTTTCAAATTCAGGACTCATCTTTTGCTTCCCACAAAACAATACCCCTTTCTATTTCTGCATAAAATATCGGGTCAGTTTTTTCCATTTCTATATATTTTAATGGTGTCCTTGTAATTAATTGGATAACTTTTCCTTTAGGGTTATTCCTTACTATTTTCTCAACTTCCGGCAGAGAATTGGTAACCACTAACAGATCAATATCACTGTCTTTGGTATTTTCTCCCCGGCTCGAACTTCCATAGAGAATTATTTTTTGAGATTTATTTCTCATCTTTTTTAATAATGACTCTAATGACATAATTACCTTTAGAATTTTTAGATGCTTAATTATCGGGTGATCAAAATTTATAGCATGGAGATACATCTTGCCTCTTTTTTTTCTTCTTATAAAACCTGCGCTCACTAGATCATTTAAGGCAAAGTTTGTACCTGCTTTGCTTATTTTAACAGCAGCTTGAATTTCCCTGGAAAGATATTCTTCTCCTGGCATTTGAATTAGAAATTCTAATATTTTTTGAGGATTTGTAGTAAATAATATTTTCTTCATCTTTTTAATAATTCCTTTGGCTAATATATTAGCCCATCGACTATTATTATAGTCAATTAATTATAATCTGTCAAATCCAGAAACCTGTCTAAACAGGCTGTTATCTATATACTGTATTGTTTGTCAATAGTCCTGCTTTTTTGGGAAAATATTTTAGAATCAAAAAAAGGGGGGGAGTCTTTACTTTTTGGAGGGATGGATTCCCGCCTTCGCGGGAATGACATAAAGAGGAGCGGGAATGACATAAAGGGGAGCGGGAATACAAAAGAAGAATGTCCCCCATGATTCCTGTTTTAGAAAATAGTCAAGACTTTTTTCGATTATGCCAGATAATAGTCATGTTAGATCAGAGAGATATTCCTGGGGAGGAAAGAAGAAAGATGATGGTTTCCCGAGAGAAAAAGTTTTTTAAAATAGTTGTTGCAATTGGGGAGAGGATGGGGTAAAATCGATTTGTAAACTTTTGTTTGTATATGTTTATTTAAGTACATTTTTAAAAAATTATTAGAAAGGATGGAAGTATATTGTTTAAAAAGCCGATGAAGATGAGAGATTTAGAAGTGTGGGGAGTCCCCTCTTATGTTGTGGATATCTGGGAGAAGGATTATTCTCCTTACCTGCTGGCGGTTCAGGAGAAGGCGGTAAGGGAGTATGGAGTGTTGGATTTTGATGGAAGGAATAAAGAAGGGCGTATGCAATACGACCCTACAGGAGGGATAGATTCCCGCTTTCGCGGGAATGACATAAGAAGGGGCGGGAATGACAGAGGGAGGGATTTATTAGTCCTTTCTCCGACTTCTTCGGGGAAGACCTTCATCGGGGAGATGGCGGCTATCACTCAGGCTGTCCATAAGAAAAAAACCATTTATTTGGTCCCCTTGCGTTCTTTAGCCGAAGAAAAATATCACCACTTTCGTGACCTTTATGCTGATTGTGATATAAACACCCTTATCTCTTCCCGAGACCGCCGGGAATACGATAAGAAAATTATTCAAGGAGATTACCAGGTAGTGGTAATGGTCTATGAGAAATTTAATTATTTCCTTCTCGAATATCCTGATTTCTTACAAGATGTCTCTCTGGTCATTATCGATGAGCTGCAGATGATAGATGACCCCGTCCGCGGTCCCCTCCTGGAAGAGATAATTACTTATATCAAAAAGAATAAACCGGAACTTAAGATTATCGGCTTATCGGCAGATTTAGATAATGAAGCCGGATTCTTAAACTGGATTTCGGCTGATGCCCTGCTTTCTTATCAACGCCCTGTCGAATTGCGGAAAGGGTTGGTACGGGAAGGAACTTTTAAATATATTACCCATAATAATTATTGCTGTGGAGAAGAAATCTTCTTTGCTCCCGATGAAGTCCGGGATAATTGTTATGAAGATTACCTAAGAAAAACGGTCTCTTATTTTGTAGAAAAAGATGAACCTACCCTCCTCTTCTTCCCTACCCGTAAAGATACCCGCAAGTGGGCCGGATGGCTGGCCGGGCAGATTGATGCTCCCCGGGCAGATGAGGCAATTGCCGAACTTTCCCGGCTGGAGGAGACCAGATCCCGGAATGAATTACTCTATTTATTAGAAAAAGGGATAGCTTATCATAATGCTGACCTTTCCTGGGAAGAAAGAAATCTGGTAGAGACCTATCTTAAAAAAGGAGAGATAAAATTAATTTGTGCTACTACCACCCTGGCTATGGGAGTAAACCTTCCCTTTAAAAATGTAATCCTCACTACTTATAAATATACGAGTAATAATGGAGATTACAGAAACGGTTATCTTACCAGTATGAGTATGGTAGATGTAGAAAATATGGGAGGAAGAGCGGGAAGATTAAATCAGAAAGAAAAAGATAATTTTGGACGGGTTATCTTTTTAGCCCATTCCCTTCTTTCTGAGACCGTGGTGCAAAATCTTTACTTTAATGCTTTAAAGCCGGCTAATCCGGCCGGAATGCCGCGGGTAAATGATCCCGGAGGAAAATATCACTCTTCCCTAAAATCAGATACGCAAACGCTCTACCGTCGCTTAAAGAAGGAGAAGAACTTTACTAATTTTCTTCTTAAGGAAATAGCAAAGGGGATAAATACGGCAGAAAAACTGGATAATCATTTTAGGGAATTAACTTCTGATTTTAAAAAAGATGACCATTACTGGGTATTTAATTTTGAAGAAGATGATTTGAAGACAGAGATTAAGGAAAGCTTAAAGGTATTGATAGAACATAATTTAATAAAATACGGCAAGGGCAAAAAAGATAAAGACGCTGAAAAATTATTCCCCACCAGGGCGGGAGTACTGATTAATTCCCGGAGAATAGATATAGATACTTATCTTCTCTTTAAGGGATATTTAGAAAATAAAAGGGGGAAGTTGACTATTTTAGAGATAATTAGTCTTTTGACTAAAAGCGGTGAAGGAAAAAATATTCCCATCTCCTTCCCTCAATTTAATCAAATTACCGACCGTTATAAAGCAGGTGACTGGAAATATTATTATCAGGATAAGATGGCGGAATTAGTCTCAAACCGGGGAGAAGACGGTAAAGAAATTTACCAGGATATTTTAGAATTAGACGGAGAAGACCAGGGGCTTGAAACAGAAGATTATCTTTCTATCAAGAAAGCCCTCCTTTTATATGATTGGATAGGAGATAAAGAGATAAAAGAGATTGAGGAGGCTTACAAAATCTACGGCGGGACAATACGGAAATTAGGGGAAGGCTTTTCCTGGCTGGCCGATAGCCTGGCAGCAGTAGCTGAGAGTTTGGGCTGGAGCAAAAAGGAGAATAAAAAAGAAGAATTAACCGGAATAAAAATAGTCTCGGAAAGGCTGGCCTGGGGAGTGGAGGAAAAGGGGCTCGGGCTTGCGCGCCTGCATGTCCCCGGATTGGGTCGGAATTATATAAGGGCTCTGCTAAGAGAGGGTTACGATGATGAGAAATGCTTTCAGGAATTATCTGTAGGGGAGCTGGCCAAGGTTGTGCCTGAAAAATTAGCCGGGAGAATCAAGAGGAGATTTTCTGGTGAAACCCGTAACTTGCCTCCTGCATCTTGCGTTTCTTCCCTTCCCCCTCGCAAGGGGAGGACTAAGGTGGGGGTTTCACTAAATACTAACGACCAAGGACTAACGACTAATCCATCTTATAACTCGCAACTTGCACCTTACACCTTGCAACCTGTATTAGAAATTGATATTCACCGCCCGGATAGAATTATTTTTGAAGGCAAAAAAGTTAAAGTTACTACAATAGGTTTTTCTTTGATATGTCTATTAGCTCAACATAGAGGACAAGTAATGAGCTATGAAGATATTTTAAAGGAAATATGGAAAGATGAAAATGAGGCAATCTATACCCGTATAAATTATCATATTTGTAAAATTAAAAAAGACATTTTAAAGGCATTGAATAATAAAAGCAGGTACGCAAAAAAGATTGGAAATATTTTTAAAATAGTGCCCGGTAGGGGCTTAATGTTAGATATTAAAGAAAAAGAATTGGAAACAAATTCCTAACTTTATGTAATTAAAAATATTATTTTATTCAAAACAATCAAATAATAAATTAGATCCGAACAGTTAAAAAGCTGTTCGGATTTTTTATTTTACAGATAATTTTCTTTCGTTTGAAATTCGGTAGAAATTCAGTAGGAATTCAGTAGGAATTCAGTAGAAAACTCGATACAGGAAAATTATTTTATGGTGTAATTAGGGTAGAGCGTAGAGCGGGTAGCGTATAGGCGCGGGAAACAAGTGTAGTTAGTTAACCAGTCACCCGGTTTGCCGGTTAAAGATACAAAATACACATTAATGTCATTGCGAACGACCGAAGGGAGTGCGGCAATCCCAACTCGCAACTTGAAACTCGTAACCTGAAACTTGTCTTTTTATCTTTTCTTAGCTAAATACTAAATACAAAATACTAACGACTATTTTCGATGAAGGAGAAAGATATGCAAAAAGAAAAACAAAATAGACAAACCAAATCATCCAAAGAAGGTTATATTATTATGCCAAATAATTTTTTAGCAGAATGGATAAGGGTAATGGGCAAAG
>ASPC01000081.1 GCA_000405345.1 Atribacteria bacterium SCGC AAA255-N14 | reverse complement strand
GAAATTATTACTGAGAACAATTATAAGAAGCAGGTAGTAATTAATCCTGAAACATCAAAAGAAAATAAAGATGCTATTGAAGAAAAGAAAAAGATGGATTATCAAAGTAAATACAATGATAAATAATATGGGACGCAGACCCCTAAATACAAATCTTGGGTGTACCTTAGAAATAATAATACTAATTATTACAAAACTTCCTAAAATGAAATATCCTAAATATTCTGTTATCAGAAATAAGCTTATAATTATAGCCAAACAACTCAATATTTTTACTCTGGGATCCAAATTATGAATTAAAGAATCCCTTGGGATATATTGACCAAAGCTAATATTCCTTAATATTCTCATTTTTCCCCATCTTCTTGATAATTTTATATATTAAACTTTTTAAACATTTATCTCTTTATCGTTTTTTATTTTTTTTAAAACTACTCTTTCAGCATCATCTACAGTTAATACTCCGGTATACACATCTTTTCCTTTTTCTTTTAATTTATGCATACACTCAGTTACCTGCGGAAGGCCTAAACCCACTTCCACTAAATCATTGGCATGCTTCTCAAAAATTTCCTGGGGGGCACCGTCTAAAATTATCTCTCCTCGGTGCATTACTAAAAGACGATCCACTGTTTCAGCAACTTTTTCCATATTGTGTGAAACTAAGACCACACCCATCCCGAAATTATTATGTATTTTTTTTATCTCAGATAATATATTATCTCTACCCCTCGGATCAAGATTGGCGGTAGGTTCATCTAAAATCAACATTTTTGGTCTTATGGAAAGTATGCTTGCCAGAGCAACACGACGCATCTCCCCTCCGCTTAGAGAAAAAGGGGAACGCTCTGCGTAGAGATTATAATCAAGGTCGACCATTTTTAAGGCTTCTCTGACTCTTTTTTCAATTTTCACTTCTGGTAAACCTAATTTTCTTGGACCAAAAGCTACTTCTTGATCAATTGTTTCTTCAAACAATTGATTCTCGGGATATTGAAACACCAAACCTATTTTTTGTCTTATTAATTTAAGATTAACACCTTTTTTATTTAAATCTACTCCTTCGACATAAATTTTACCCGAAGTTGGTGTAAGCAAACCATTAAAATGCTGAATTAAAGTCGTTTTTCCGCAACCAGTATGTCCGATTAGTCCAATGAATTCATCTTTATTGATTTCTAAATTAATATTTTTTAATACTTCCGTTTCAAAGGGCATTCCCAAACTATAGGTAAAGCATAAATTTTCTAAATGTATAAACATAAACTTTCCACCATATCCTCAACTTTCAATGTATGAGGAGATATATTTATTCCTCTTTTATTTAATCTTAGGGCGAGTTCGGTTATTTGAGGAACATCCAATCTTAATTGTTTTAACACCTCTATTTGAGTAAATACCTCCTCAGGTTTTCCCGCTAGAGCAATTTTCCCTTTATCTAACGCGATTACCCGGCTGGACTCAGCCGCCTCCTCCATTAAGTGAGTAATATAAATTATGGTAATATTCTCTTCTCTATTTAATTTTTTGACAATATCCATAACCTCTTTTCGACCTCGAGGATCAAGCATTGCCGTAGGTTCATCTAAAACCAAATAAGAAGAGTGCATAGCAATTGCTCCAGCAATTGCTACTCTTTGTTTTTGCCCACCTGAAAGTAAATGAGGTTCACTTTTTTTATACTCTTCCATTTCTACAACTTCTAAAGCCCAAACTACTCGTTCTCTCATAAGTTTTGTCTTTATTCCAATATTTTCTAGACCAAAAGCTATATCATCTTCCACTGTAGTTGCAATAATCTGATTGTCTGGATTTTGAAATACCATACCAACTTTTCGTCTTATTTCCCATGTTTTGCTCTTATCTTTGGTATTCATTTTATCTACCCAAATATCTCCGGTAGTAGGAAGTAGCAAGCAATTCATATGTTTGGCTAAAGTAGATTTTCCCGATCCATTAGAACCTATAATAGAAATAAAATCACCATTCTTTATTTCTAAATTAATAGAATCCAAAGCTTTTATTTGATCTTTTTTATGATAATTGTATACGTGACTTAGATTTTTTATTTTAATCAAAATGTTCACCACTTATTCGTATTGCGTATTGCGTAAATAAAACAGAATCCAGGGGTTAGGAGTCAGAAAAAATAGTATCTCATGAATCGTATCTCATATAAAATACAGTAACAAGTAATATATAATGAGTAATAAAATTAAATTTCTGAAATTATAAAAACAGGTATTTATTATACATTACTTATCGCATGTTACACATTATATCACTTGCGGGATAGTTAGTTAAGAAAAATAGAAAGAAGAAATCGGTAGCCAGAATAAATTCGTATCTCTTACTTCAGCGTAACTGTACGGGGGTTCAATGAATTGAGCCCATTAGAAGAAAAATTACTAAAACAACCCATCCTAGATAAATCCAACCCATATCACTCATTGCGGACAGACATAAGGTCTACTCATACATATTCTACATCACTATTTTTTGCACATCATATTAAATATGATTTTATTCTAACTTCTGACTTCTGGATTCTGGTAGCTACTGACTTCTATTTTTTTCGTTCATTAATATATATACTACATACTATATATTACATAACTCTTCTATGCGCTCCACGTTGTACGCTATCCTCATTCCAAATTATTAAAAAAATCAAAAGGTTAAAAAGTTTAACTATCAAATAATCACTTCTGATATAAAACTTTTTAACCTTTTATCTTTTTTACCTTATTTATTCTACAAATTCAATTACGGCTAAAGGTGCGGCATCGCCTTTGCGAAATCCCGTTTTTACAATTCGGGTGTAACCGCCATTTCTTTCCAGAAATTTTGGACTAATTTCTTCAAAAAGCACTTTAGAAGCTTTTTTATTTTTTATAGCTTTTTGCACCTCTCTCTGAGCTTGTAAATTATTATTTTTAGCTGTTGTTACTAGTTTTTCTATATACTTTCGAACTTCTTTTGCTTTAGTATATGTGGTCTCAATTTTTTTATGAGTTATTAATGAAATAGATAAGTTAGCCAACAAAGAGCTTCTATGACTACTAGTGCGACCCAATTTTCCTCTTAATTTCTTGTGTCTCATTCTAAAAATCCTCCTGGTGCATTTTTTCACCTAAAACAAATCCATACTTAGTTATTTTCTCTTTTATTTCATCCAAAGATTTCTTTCCTAAATTCTTTATCTTTATAACCTCCATCGGAGAGTAGTTAACTAAATCTTTCAATGTATTTACATTGGATTTTTTTAGGCAATTATACGAGCGAACTGAAAAATCTAGTTCTTCAATAGTTTTATTTAAGATTTTTTCCTTTTCACTCTTTTCTTTTTCTTCTTTTGAAATAAGTTCGCCCTCTAATTCAACATCTTCGGGAGAAAACTTAGTAAACACTTTTAAATATTTAATCAATATATTTGCTGATTTACTCAAAGCTTCATCAGGTAAAATGCTTTTATTGGTAAATATTTCCAAAGTTAATTTATCGTAGTTAGAAAATTGACTCAGACTGGCGGTTTCCACATCATAGCGTACCTTCGTAATAGGCGAAAAAAAGGAATCAACAAATATAGTATCTACAGATTGATCCGATTTTTTATTTTTTTCAGCAAGCAAGTAACCCATCCCTTTTTCAATTACTATCTCCATATCTAGTTTGGCATTACTATTTAAAGTAGCTATCTTTAAATCAGGATTAAGTATTTCTACATTAATGTTGGGGGTTATATCTGCTGCAGTTAATGTTTTTTTACCTTTTGCCTTTAATTTTAAAATCTGTGGTTCTTCGGCAAATATTTTAACTGCTAATTCTTTAATATTTAAAATTATTTCAATTACATCTTCTTTGACTCCTGGAATAGTATCAAACTCGTGGGTAATTCCTTCAATCCTAATGGCAGTTGCCGCTGCTCCCCACATAGAAGACAATAATGTTCTTCTAAGAGAATTACCTAACGTAACACCATAACCTTTTTCTAATGGTTCTATGATAAACTTGCCATAATTATCTGATAAATCTTCCACTTTAATTTTTATATTATTAATATTCATCACCTTCAATACTCTCCTTCTTTAGGTATAGGAAACCCAAAAATATTAACGGGAATAATACTCAACTACCAATTTTTCCTCTACCGGTAAATTTAATTCTTCTTTAGAAGGAAATTTTATTATCTTTCCTTTTAAATTCTTAAAATCAAACTCTAACCAAGAAGGAATACTGACCTCTATCTTCCCTTCTTTAATTTCTTTAATATTTTCGATATTTGCGCTTTTTTGTTTGATCTCAATCACATCATTGATATCAACCTGATAAGAGGGAATATTCACTTTTTTTCCATTAACCAATATATGTGAATGCAAAACCAATTGGCGAGATTGAGCTCTTGATTTAGTTATACCAAATCTGTAAACTATATTATCCAATCTCCTCTCTAGTAATTCCAAGAAGTTTTCTCCGGTAACACCTTTTTTCTTTTCAGCTTTTTTAAAAAGATTTTTAAATTGCTTTTCCAGTAATCCATAATACTTTCTAAGTTTCTGTTTTTCTCTTAATCTTATACCATAGGTAGATAATTTTCTTATCCTTGTCTTTTTTGCATCTTTACCGGGTAATGAAGCACCTTTTTCTATTGGGCATTTATCAGAGTAACACCTATCCCCTTTTAAAAATAATTTCACCGTTTCTCTGCGGCATAATTTACATACCGCTCCTGTATATCTTGCCATCTATAATAATAACCTCCTTATTTTCTAAAAACTTTATAATAGAAAATTTTAATCTAAATTGGTTAACTGGATTAATAGGTAGCTAATTATCCAGTTTAATACTAATAATTCATTTACCAATTAACCATTAACCAGCTAATAAATTTATCTTGTGTATTTTATATTTAAAACTAATAACTAATTTGTATTTTTCTTACAATTTTTACCCGCACCTAAGCGCTAAACGCTATTTTTCACTAACGACTAATTTATATCCTTCTTTGTTTTGGGGGTCTGCAACCGTTATGTGGAATTGGGGTAACATCTTTAATCATATTAACTTTTAAACCTACTGCTTGTAAAGATCTAATTGCTGTTTCTCGCCCTGGTCCAGGACCTTTTACTAATACGTCCACTTCTTTTAATCCTTGATCCATGGCTTTTTTAGCCGCCGCTTCAGCGGTCATTTGAGCAGCAAAAGATGTACTTTTCTTACTTCCTTTATAACCCATAGTCCCCGCGCTAGACCAAGCAATTACATTTCCATCTCCATCTGAAATGGTAACTATAGTATTGTTAAAAGTAGATTGGATGTGAACTACCCCTAAAACTATATTCTTTTTTATTTTCTTCTTAGTTTTCTTTATTATTTTCTTATTAGCCAATTAAATTCTCCTTTCAGCATCTGAAACATTATATACTT
>ASPC01000080.1 GCA_000405345.1 Atribacteria bacterium SCGC AAA255-N14 | reverse complement strand
TGATTCATTATCCGAAAATCAAGGGGAATAAAATCGGAGTAATTACCAATTCAGGGGGACCCGCAGTATTAACTACAGATAAATTAGAAGAATTAGGATTAGAAGTCTCTGAACCATCCGAAAGTTTAAAGAATATACTAAAAGAAATTCTCCCTCCTCATGTTTCTTTAGGAAATCCTATCGACCTTTTGGCCTATGCGGGAGCAGAATATTTTGCCAAAGTCAGTAAAACTATTGCCTCGGAATATGATGCCATAATTGCCATATTCGTTCCGACTGCTTCCATGTATTCTATAGAGATTGCCACTGCTTTAGGCAAGATAAAAGAAGAGATAAAAATACCTATATTTGCCAATTTTATGGCTGGCAGATTAGTAAAAGAGGCGATTGGAGAATTAAAAAAATATGGAATTCCCAATTATGAAACCGGAGAAAGATGTGCTAAAGTGATTCAGAAAATTGCATCGTATGCTATGAAAAATTAAAAAGATTTTTAAAACAACAAATAATCTTACAAAGATTTTTGACTTGAAAATCTATTTTAAATATAATGAAACCAGAAAATTTTGCTAAAAGTGGGAGGTGATAGATTATTTAAATTAGCAATTTAGCGTCAAATAAAATTTTAGAAAAGAGGAGATAAAAAATGTTGTATAGACGTTTTAGTTTATGTTTTGTTGTGAATATTTTAATCATTATTTTGGTAAGTTTAATATTTAGTTTTACGGTTTTGGCAGAAAAGCTACCTGAAAAGGTCGTAATTGGCTGTCTTGAACCTCTTACCGGTGCACATGCAATTTTTGGTAGTGAAGCAAAAATTGGTATGGAATTTGCTCTTCAGCATATCAATGAAGCTGGTGGGATTCAATCATTAGGGGGAATTCCTCTGGAATTAGTGGCTGAAGATGTGGGTGAAAATGCGATGAGCGCTCGTCTGGCTGCTGAGAGTCTGATAAGCAAACACCATCCGGTAGCTGTTTTAGGTCTTTATATTAGTCGATTAACTACAGCAGCCTCGGAGATTACTGAAAGGGAAAAAGTAATTCTGGTAGCCGATGCTTTAGTAGATGGTGTAACCGAGATGGGGCGCCAATATCTGTTTAGACCTGCTCCCAAAGCAAGCATGCAGGGCAGATCTGCTGTTGAATTTGTATTAGAAGCAGCTGAAAAATCCGGGGTCTCTGTAGAAAGAATTGCTATTCTGAATGAAGATTCTTCTTTTGGAAGAAGCAATGCGATAGGTGCTGTACAAGCGGCCTTAGATAACGGGCTTACTATTGTCTATCAGAAGGAATATCCTTATGATATTACCGATGCTTCATCTATTGTTCATGGAATTGCTGCAGCTAAAGCAGATTTCGTAATTACCTGCCCATATTTTATGGATGGGATTATATTTGCTAAAGCCTTTAAAGAATTAGATAAAATTCCAAAATTTATTGCTGGTATGGGTGCATGTGGATTTACAGATCCCGAATCTATAGAAGCCTTAGGTGAAACATCCGAACATTATAGCAATACTTATAGTTACAATCCGGCTAAGGATACACCACAAAACCGCAAATTTGTTGAAGAGTATACTGCTAAAGTTGGACACATACCTACTGAAGCTGCTGGGATGAATTATTATGCAATGTGGATTTTAAAAGAGGCGCTTGAGCTTTCCGGGAAACTTTTCCCGGATGATCCGCTTAATTCAGACAATTTACGAAAAGCATTTTTAGAACTTGACTTAACTTCCGGTCCTGCAGTGGAAACTTTCCCGGTAAATCATATTGCTTTCGACGGAAAGGGAGATAATCCTTATGCCAGAGCCACAATTATGCAGGTTATTAAAGGTGAACCTAAAGTTGTTTGGCCCTTTGATGAAGCAGAAGCTGAGTTTGTTTTTCCAAGGTTAGATGCTACCTATTAATTTTTAATAGTTACTGAGCTTCAAACTTTTTTTGCTAGGATATAAAAGTATCAAAGTGGTATTTGCTATGAAAAATAAATAAGCTTTATAAAACTTTGCCTGGCTAATAATTTTCTAATTTTATTTAGCCAGGCAAAGATGTATATTCGATTAAAGGTAAATGAAGTAAGGGAAGGAATTAAGTGTAAAACATGGAAGTAATTATTCAAAGTCTTTTTGACGGAGCATTGATGGGTTGCATATATGCCTTAATTGCTTTAGGGTTGTCACTCATATTTGGGGTAATGAATGTGGTGAACTTTGCACATGGAAATTTCGTAATGCTTTCCATGTACTTCTCTTTTTGGGCTGGTTCATTATGGGGGATTGATGCAGTCTTAACCCCTCTAATTACTTTTCCTCTATTATTTGTAATTGGAATGTTGGTCTATTACGGAATAATTGATCGTACACTACAAGAACACTATACTATACAAATAGCTGTAACGGTTGGTTTAATGACTTTTTTAGGTGCCATTACTCAATTAGCATGGAAGGCACAGCCTCGTGCGCTTTCTTATTCTTTTATTCAAGGTAATATTCAGTTCGGAGGCTATACTATTGCCCTTTCACGGTTAATCTCTGCAATTATAAGTTTAATTATTATTATAAGCATATCTTTTTTCTTAAGTAAGACTTGGCCGGGACGGACAATAAGGGCAACTTCTGACGATTCTGATGCAGCTTCTCTTATGGGAGTTGATTTTCGAAAGACTTATGCCCTCGCCTTTGGATTGGGCTCAAGTCTAACCGCCATATCGGGTGGTTTATTAATGACCTTTCAACAAGTAGATCCAACCATGGGGTTACGCTTTGGGTTGCTTAGCTGGTGCATTCTTGCGCTTGCTGGGTTAGGTTCGATACCTGGATTGTTAATTTCCGGTTTAATTATAGGAATAGGTGAATCACTGGCTATGTCTTTTTGGGATCCCAGAGCTAGATCTTTGGTAATATATCTTATATTTATTCTAGTTCTTTGGTTGCGACCCAGAGGCCTTTTTGGGAGGAAATAATGAATCACAAAAAAAAGCAAAATTTAGAGAATTTATTATTATTATTTTTTTTAATTATTGCTATACTTGTGCCTTTAATATTTGGTTCAAATCAATATAATATACTTTTAGTTACCACCGTACTAATATATGGAGTAATGGCTACCTCTTGGAATATTATTGGTGGTCTAGCCGGCCAAGTTGACTTAGCTTCTTTTGCTTATTTGGGATTAGGCGCTTTCACCTCTGGCACTTTACTTATCCGCTTTAATCTTACCCCTTGGATTGGAATGATTCTGGGAGGTTTGGTAGCAGTTGCTTTTGCTTTATTAATTGGGATTCCTTTGTTTCGTTTCCGAATAAAAGAAGTGTGGTATGCTTTAACTACCTGCGCTCTGGTGGAAATACTTAAAGTAGTTTTTAATATGTGGGAAGAAATAGGCGGACCGGTAGAAAGATACCTGCCTTATTTTAGTGGTTCAGTCTACCATATGCGCTTTGGTTCCTACGTCCCTTATTATTATTTAATATTGGGTATGTTGGTAATAGCTTTACTGGTTAATTCCCGAATCGCTCACTCGAAGTTGGGCTTTTATCTTAAAGCCTTAGGAGAGGATGAAACTGCGGCTGAAGTACTGGGAGTTAATACTCGAGCTTGTAAATTGAGAGCACTGGTCTACTATTCCTTTCTAATCGGAGTTACCGGTGCAATTTATGCAAATATCTATGGTTTCATTCATCCCAGTTTTTTTAATGGCCAGGAAAGTATTAAAATTGCGATATTGGGAATTGTAGGAGGAAGAGGTATTACTTATGGCCCTCTTTTAGCTGCCTTACTATTAGTTGGTACCCAAGAATTATTGAGGGCAAGTTTAGGTGGTGAAGTATCGGGTTTATACTTAGTAATTTATTCAGTCATTCTAATCTTGGTAGTTCTTTTTAAGCCCAGAGGAATTGCTACTTTCTTTCAATATAGAAATAAAAAGCCGGTAAAGCAGGAGGTGAAGAAAAAAAATGTTGTCTGAACAAATTCTTAAAACTTCTAAACTTACCAAGCGCTTTGGTAATCTTATCGCAGTCGATCAGGTTGACTTAGAGATTAAAAAAGAGGAAATTATTGGACTTATTGGACCAAATGGTGCTGGAAAGACTACTTTTTTTAATTTGATTACAGGATTGGAAACCCCGGATGAAGGTCAGGTTATTTTCAAAGGGACTGATATTACCACCATGTCTCCTCATGCAATTTGTAAATTAGGAATGTCTCGTACTTTTCAAGTGGCTAAATCTTTTACTGAAATGTCTGTCGAAGAAGCAATAAGAGTAGGGGCTTATAATAGGCGGGGGGAAGAAGAAGTGCAAACTAAAGTGGATTGGGCCCTTGAATTCTTTGAATTGGAGGATATCCGGGACTATAAGTGCAGTGATTTAGGGTTATCCTCTTTACGCAAAGTAGAAGTAGCAAGGGCAGCTGCTACTGAGCCCGAGCTTTTACTTCTTGATGAGGTAGGAGCAGGACTTACTGCTGCCGAACTCTTAAAGCTTATGTCAGAACTCAAAAGGCTTAACGAAGAAACTAAAATTACCTTATGTATAGTTGAACATGTAATGCAAATGGTTATGGGTCTTTGTGAGCGAATCTTTGTACTGGATGCCGGTGAACTTATTGCTAAAGGTATTCCAAGTGAAATAAGTAATAATCAGCGGGTTATTGAAGCCTACTTGGGGAGGAGAAGTTATAGTGAATCAAGTTCTACAGGTTAAAGACTTAAGTTCAGGTTATGGTAAAGTTACTGTTTTGAGGGATATTAACTTCCAAATAGAAGAAAATGAGGTTGTAGCTATTATTGGCTCAAATGGGGCAGGGAAAACTACACTTTTAAAAACAATTTCTAAGTTAATTTCTCCCTTTGCAGGAGAGATTATTTTTGAAGGACAAAATATTACAAAATATCCGCCCCACCTAATTTCCCGGGCCGGGATTGCGCATGTACCGGAAGGCGGAAAGCTTTTTATAAATATGACAGTTTATGAAAATCTTCTTATGGGGACGTATAGAAACAGGAAGAAAGTAAAAGAAGATGTTTTAAAAGAAATTTACGAAATTTTTCCCATACTTAAAAAGCGAGAAAAGCAATTAGCCAAGACATTAAGCGGTGGTGAAAAGCAGATGCTTAGTATCGGCAGAAGCCTGGCAAGCCAGCCTAAATTTATAATGCTTGATGAACCTTCTCAGGGCATAGCACCCAAATTAGTAGATGATATCTATCAGAAATTGTCTATTTTAAAGAAAAAAGGGATTACTATGTTACTTATAGAACAAAATATAAATTATGCTTTACAATTTGCAGAAAGGGCTTATGTCTTAGAAAATGGTAAAATTGTTATGGAAGGAAATAGTAAAGAACTTTTAAATAGTGAACATGTAAAGAAATATTATTTAGGAATATAAACTGTTAATTTTAAGAAAAGAGGTAGCAGGTGCATCGAATTATTGAAAAAGCTAAAAAAGAAAAAAGACCTTTATTGGAGACAGAAGCAAAAGAATTGTTGAAGGA
>ASPC01000079.1 GCA_000405345.1 Atribacteria bacterium SCGC AAA255-N14 | reverse complement strand
AAATAAAGCATTAACCTTCAAATCAGGGATAGTGCTAATAAACATAATGGTAGGAAGATAAATCTGACCGGTACAGGCTAACTCTAAAAGAGAAACAATAAAGGCAGTTACTGCAGCCATTAAGATATAATTACTCAGCTTTACATTTTTACGAATAGCAGAGTGAATCATATTCTTTAAGAATGAGGGTAATTGGAGTTTGGCATCTTTGGTAGTCCCCTTTTTCTTAAATTGGAGATAGTCATATAGACTGACCACCCCTAAAATTAAGGCAAGGGCGGCAGTAACCAGAATGAATATCTTTCGAACTAAAGGTAAAAAGGATAAAGAAGTAATCATCTTTAAAGCCCCTGTACCGATTAAGAAATAGGTCAGAAAGACGGACAGGGTAAATATTCCTCCTACCCAGAGAATTTCTCTTCCTTTTCGCTTGATTAGGGTAAGATAAGAAATAAAGAAGATGATGGTGGCAAAGGCACAAGGATTTATACCATCGATCAGCCCGCTCACTGCTACTGCAGCCAGACCGAAGGACTGAAAACGAGCTATTAATCTATCTTGAGCTGTAAGGTCTTTTTCCTTAACTTTTTCCCAGGGAGGAACAGTTTCTGTGGTTGAATACTTCTGAATTAATTTGTCTAAATTATCAAAGGTAATAGCATCTCTAAAAAGGTAATCATCTCCTATAAATAGAACCGGAACCAAAAGTCTTTCCTCTTCGGGCATCTGGTTTAATTCGCCTAAGGATTCAGCTAATTCCGTATTCTCGGTTATATTAATGTCAAAACTTTTTAAGATTAAATTTTCAGGATATTTTTCAGAAATATCTTTCAATACAATCTTGGCTTTATCGCAATCGTGACACCCTGCTTCGTAAAAATAGGCTAATTGAACCGGATAACTAACCGAACTGAGAGTGCTGGCAGCAAAAGAATTAATTGCATAGGGAGAAGAAATTTGGTTTATGAAAATTACGGAAAACAATGAAAGTAAAACAAGAGTTAAGGTCAAATAAAACTTTCTTCGGTTTATATTATTTAATTTACTATATATTGATTTAGCACTCATTATATATAATTTTTCCCTTCAATCATATTAATCAGAATAATTAGTAATATTTTATATTTTAGTATAAATCATTTCAATCATTAGCAATTTTTTTCAAATCATAAACTATAGTATACAATACAACATTAAAATTTCAAAATCTAGTTACTCCACACTCTAACTGCTCCACTAAAGCTTACACTAACTAATAAGAAAGTATCGAGTATCGAGTTAAGAAAGAGAAAGAAAAGACAGAATATGATAAACCTATCATACGTATCTATAATTGTCAAGAATTTAAATTCCGAAACCCGACTAAAAATTTTAATAAAAAAACTTGACAATAAACATACGTTTATTTTATAATATATATAAGATAATAAATTGTGTTAATAGAATAATTATAGCAAATTATTACTTAAATTTTTTAAAGGAGACTAAACATGTTTAAAAAAGATTCCCTTGACCCAAATCATAAAAAAACTCTTGAGTTGATTCAAAAAAATATCAGAGAAAACGGTTATCCGCCCACTGTTCGGGAAATCTGCAAAGCTGTGGGAGTAACTTCCTCTGCTACTGCCCATAAATATCTTACCATCCTGGAGAAGAAGGGTTATATCCATCGGGAGAAGGAGAGATCCCGAGCCATTAGAATTATACCCCAAACCAGGAAAGTGCCTGTGGTGGGGAGCGTAGCTGCAGGAAAACCCATGTGGGCATTAAAAGATATCACCGAAGTTATACCTATACCGGAGCAACTTTCTGGCAGTGAAGAAAGCTTTATGGTAAAAGTTGAAGGCGATAGTATGATCGGAGACCATATCCTTGATGGAGATTATGTCATGATTAATCCCCAGCAGGATGCTGACAACGGAGATATTGTCATCGCTCTCCTAAATCAGGAAGAAGTTACAGTAAAAAGATTATATAAAAAAGATAATCAGATTACCCTGCAGCCTTCCAACCCTCTTTATAAACCCATAAAGACCAAAGATGCGATTATCCTGGGTAAGGTTATCGGAATTTTAAGACGATTTAACGGAGGAAAAAAATAGTAAATATGTTATATATCGGTACTTCTGGTTATAGTTATGAAGATTGGATAGGAACCTTTTATCCCGAAAATACTAATAAAAAAGAGATGCTTAAACTATATGCCCAAAAGTTTAAGGTTTCTGAAATTAATTCTACCTATTACCGCATACCTCATCCGGCATCCTTTTATTATTTACAGCAAAAGGTCCCTGCTGATTTTAAGTTTGCAGTAAAAGCCAATCAAGAAATGACTCACAGCCGGGAAGAAAATCCCACTATTTTTAAAGATTTTAAAGAATCTATAAAACCCTTGCTGGAAGTGGGTAAATTTGCCTGTGTGTTAGCTCAGTTCCCCTATTCTTTTTATAATACTCCCTCCAATCGGGATTACCTTCTCCGCTTCAAAGAAAGAATGGAGGATATCCCCCTGGTGGTAGAATTTAGAAATTCTTACTGGATAAATAACGAAATATTTAGGATTTTAAAAAACAACGACATAGGTTTTTGTTGTGTAGACCAACCCCAACTCAAAGGTTTAATCCCGCCCATAGCTGAAACTACTTCTAATCTGGGTTATGTTAGATTTCATGGCCGCAACAAAGCTAATTGGTGGGAACACGAAAAAGCCTATCAAAGATACGATTATCTATATACCGAAGAAGAATTAAAAGAATGGATACCTAAAATAAAAAAGATTGCCGAAAAAACCACCGACCAGTATATTTTTATGAATAATCATTACAAAGGTAAGGCCGTTAAAAATGCCCTGATGTTGATCAAGCTCCTTAAAGAAGAAATAAAAGCCGGAGAAATTAAAGAGAAAGAGAAAGAGAAAGAAAAAAAGGGACGGGATTAAAGAGAAATTGCTTATATTTTTTTGCCCCTTGAAACAAACATACGTTTTAAATACAGGTTGCAAGTTTCAAGTTTTAAAAAAGAAGTAGGGGCGTATTGCATATGCCTTCAATATTCCAATCCGAATTCTGGATTCCCGCTTCCGCGGGAATGACATAAAAGAGGTAGGACAGGCGTCTCGCCTGTCTATTTCCTAAGATAGGGGTTCGATTCCTGTCTGCGTGCGCCTGCCTGTGCCGGCACGGTAGACAGGTACACGCACAGGTAGACATCGAACCCGTTTCGGGTCGGATAAATCCGACCCCTACAAAAAATCTAAAATAAATAGAGAATTTTTATTATAATACTATACGCTATACGCTATGATATTTACTAACGACTAATTCAATTGGTCAATCGGTGAATTGGTGAATTGGCAAATCGGTCAATTAGCTAATTTAGTCAGAAAGGATTTTAAAAAATGGAAATGGTGCATCTACATGTGCATTCTCAATACAGTATGCAAGACGGGCTCTGCGGCATTGATGATCTAATTAAACAAGCTGCTAAATTTAAGATGAAAGCGGTGGCTTTAACTGACCATGATGGGCTCTACGGAGCTATTCAATTCTATAAAAAAGCAAAAAAGGCAGGAATAAAACCCATTATCGGCTGTGAAATACGGATAAAAAATAATCAAAAATCCAATCAAAACTGTCATTTTATTCTTTTAGCCAAAAACAAGGAGGGATACAGTAACCTCTGTCAGATTATCACTCAAGTTCATCTATCTAATCCCGGCTCTATCCCGGCCATAGAAAAAGATATTTTAGCCAAATACAGTAAGGGAATCATCGGATTAAGCGGATGCGATAAAGGAGAAATACCTCTTCTCATTTCACAAAAGAAGGCTGAGCAAGCTGAAAAAGTTGCCTGCTGGTATCAAGAGATATTCGGTAAAGAGAACTTTTATTTAGAATTATCTTTTCATAGCCTTAGCAAAGAAAAAGAAATTAATTCTAAATTGATAGAAATAGGAAAAAGACTAAATATCCCCCTGGTAGTAACCAATAATGTTCATTATCTGGAAAAAAGTCAGGCCTCCTCTCAGCGTCTATTAAATAAAATTGCCAATTTGGGAACAAAAGAAAGATTCTATCATCAAAAACTTGAAGCTGATGAATATTATTTTAAATCTCCCTCAGAGATGGAGAAAATATTTTTCCGGGTGCCTCAAGCCCTCAAAAACTCCATTGAAATTGCTGAAAAGTGCAACTTGGAACTTAATTTAGGGAAAATCCACCTCCCTGCTTATCCTCTGCCCTCTTCTTGTTCTGCTCAGGACTATTTAAAAAAACTTTGCCTGGATGGTCTTAAAAAATATTACCCCGCTTCCTTATCGAAAGTTATAAAGCGCCTGCAATATGAATTAAAAATAATCAATCAAATGGGTTTTGCCGGATATTTCCTAATCGTTCGGGATATAGTCCGCTTTGCTAAACAAAACAATATCCCGGTAGGACCGGGGAAAGGTTCTTCATCCGGTAGTTTAGTCTCTTATCTCCTTAATATAACCGAAGTAGACCCTTTAAAATACCAACTCTTTTTTGAAAGATTTCTTAACCCGGAAAGAATAGATCTTCCGGATATCGATATAGATTTCGGCCAGCTGGGGAGAGAGAAAGTAATCTCTTATATCTTTAAGAAATTTGGGAATAATCGGGTAACCCATGTCAGTACCATCTCCACCTATGCCGCCCGCTCAGCCATTCGAGACACCGGGAGAGCACTGGGCTTCCTTCCTCGGGAGATAAATAAAATCGCTAAACTAATGCCTATATTCTCCTCGCCCGGAGTAATTAAAGCTTCTCTTAAACATTTACCTGAACTGCAAAAACTCCCTCAAGACCAGGAACCCCTTAAATCACTATTCTCTTTTGCTCAAAATATAGAAGGAATACCCCGGCATCTTTCCGTACACGCCTCCTCAATGATAATCTCAGATAGGCCGCTTTCAGAAGTAGTTCCTCTGGAACTAACTAACCAGGGAGAGATAGTCAGTCAATACGAAAAAGAATCCATCAAAGATTTAGGTTTATTAAAAATGGATATCCTGGGCTCCCGCAGCCTAACTGTAATTAAAAAGACTTTAGAAATGCTAAAAGAAGAAAATATAAATATCAACCTTAACAAGATTCCCCTTGATGATAAAACCACCTTCTCCGCCTTGCAAAAAGGCAAGACTCTGGGAGTCTTCCAACTGGAAAGCTCGGGGATGTCTTCTCTTCTAAGGAGGCTTTCCCCTTCCCATCTAAATGATGTAATCGCTGCTTTATCTTTATACCGACCCGGTCCCTTAGATAGTGGGATGACCGAACATTATCTTAAAAGAAAACGGGGAGAAGAAGAGATAGATTATCTACACCCCAAATTAAAACCAATTTTAAAGGACACTTATGGAGTTATCCTTTATCAGGAACAGGTTATGCAGGTAGTTTCTGCTTTTGCCTGCCTTAGCCTGGGAGAGGCTGACCTCTTTCGTCGAGCCATCAGCTCCCGTTCACCGGTAGAAATGGAAAGACAAAGAGATAATTTCCTTAAAAAAGCTATTCAACAAGGAAATACCAGAGAAGAAGCGGAAAAAGTTTTTT
>ASPC01000078.1 GCA_000405345.1 Atribacteria bacterium SCGC AAA255-N14 | reverse complement strand
AATGGGTATTCCCGAAATGAGAAAACGAATAGTGCAAGTTGCCAAAGATACTTCCTCAAGTGATAAGGTAAAATCTCTGAGTAAAGAAGAAATAGTTGGCGAATTAATAGATTTGGAGTTAGGTAAGAATGCCATTGCCATCTTAAAAACTACAAAAGATATGGCTTTTAACAAAACAGGAATAGTTAGAAGTCATTATATATTTTCTTTAGCTGATTCATTGGCAATTTCTATCATTGATGCAGAAGTAGCCTTAACCGGGCTTGCTCGTTTAAGCTATAAAAAACCTGTGTATGCCGGGCAGACTTTGGTAGCCAAAGCAAGAATTGCCCGTAACAAAGGTAATAAATATTTAGTATCAGTCCACGTAAAGACCGACCAAAAAGAAGTATTTACGGGAAAATTAGTAATTTTTACTGTTGATAATAGCCTAAAAAAGGAGAAGACTTAAATGAAAATAGCTGTTGATGCCATGGGAGGAGATTATGCCCCTGAAGAAGTTGTGAAAGGTGCGGTTTCGGCCTTGGAAGAAAGAGATTTAGAGATTATTTTATTAGGTGATATAGAGAAAGTCAAAGAAGAGTCAAAAAAATATAAATATAAAGAAGATAAATTATCGATCATAAATTGTAAAGAATATATTGAAACAGGTGAATTTCCTTTAGATGCCATACGGAATAAAAGGGATTCTTCCATAGTAGTAGGTACGAAATTAATCAAAAATAATCAAGCTGATGCTTTTATTTCTGCCGGAAATAGTGGAGCGGTTATGGCTGCGGCATTATTGGAGTTAGGATGCATTCCTGGAATACGCCGTCCAACCATTGCTGCTGTATTACCCTCGGCAAAAGGGAAAGTATTGGTATTAGATGTGGGTGCCAATGTTGATTGTAAACCGGAACATCTATCCCAGTTTGCTCTTATAGGAACTAAATACGCTAAATATATTTTAGGAATAGAAAATCCAAAAATAGGATTACTAAATATTGGCAAAGAAGAAAATAAAGGAAATAAATTCGCTCAAAATGCTTATAAAAATTTAAGAAATGCCAATATTAATTTCGTGGGAAATATTGAAGGTAAGGATATTTTTAAGGGGAAAGTTGATGTAGTAGTATGTGATGGATTTACTGGCAACATATTATTAAAATCTTCTGAAGGATTAGCAAAATTACTTTTAACTGAGATTAATAGTATGGTAATAAGCCAACTTCCCCAAAATCAAGAAATGGATAAATTAAAGGAAAAATTTATGAATTTGGTAAAAATTACCGACTATACAGAACATGGCGGATCTCCCCTATTAGGTGTAAACGGATTATGCTTTATATGTCATGGACGGTCTAAAGCAAAAACTTTTAAAAATGCCATACTCAATACCGGCAAATTTATAGATGCTAACATAGTAGAGCATTTTAAAGAGATATAAATAGAAAAAAATAATTCACTAACAAGAAGGGGAAAATATTAAATAATGAAAAATATGCAAAATGTTAAAATAATCGGAACAGGTTCTTATGTTCCCACAAAAGTTCTAACCAATGAAGATTTGGAAAAAATGGTAGATACAAATCACGAATGGATTATAACCAGAACCGGCATCGCTGAACGTCGTATAGCTGAAGATAATGAAACTACTTCAGATGTAGCTGCAAAGGCAGCTTTGAAAGCGCTAAAAGATTCAAATACTAAACCCGGTGAGATTGATTTAATAATTGTCGCTACCAATTCTCCGGATATGATTTTTCCGGCTACCGCTTGCCTGGTTCAAAAGAAAATTAAGGCTGTAAATGCCGCAACCTTTGANCTGCAAGCAGGCTGTACCGGTGCGGTTTATGCCCTAATTACTGCCTGGCAGTATATTGCTACCGGTTTTTATGATAATGTTTTAATAATTGGGGCAGAAACTCTCTCAAAATTCGTAGACTGGACTGATAGAAATACTTGTATTCTTTTTGGTGATGGAGCAGGGGCGACTGTTTTAAAAGCCGACCAGGAGAAAGGAATCCTTTCCGGTTGTTTAAAAGGAGATGGGTCATACGATGATCTGATTATGATACCAGCCGGGCTTTCCAAGTACCCTGCTTCTCATGAAACCGTAGAAAAGAAAATGCATTATGTTAAGATGAAAGGAAATGAAGTATTCAAGCTTGCAGTTAAACATATGAAAAGGGCAACCGTAGAAACTTTGGATAAATGTAATCTTTCGGTAGAGGACATAGACTGTTTTATTCCTCATCAAGCTAATATTCGAATTATTTCCGCGCTAACCAGAGTTTTGAAAATAGAAAAGGATAAAGTTATTATAAACTTAAATAAATATGGAAATACTTCAGCTGCTTCTGTCATGATTGCTCTTGATGAAGTAGTAAAAGAAGGTAAGATTAAAAATGGTGATATTGTAGTACTGACCGCATTTGGTGCCGGTCTAACTAGCGGATCCATTGTTTTAAAATGGCTCAAATAATTTCGATAATATATAATAGAAAAGGAGTTACAAATTAGATAATGAACAAAATAGCCTTTGTTTTCCCCGGTCAGGGCTCTCAAAAAATAGGAATGGGGAAAGATTTAATAGAAAATTACCCGGAAGCGAAAAATTTAATTAATAGGGCGAATGAAGCTCTAAAAGAAGAAAAAGTAGATATTGGCAAAATCTGTTTCGAAGGCCCGGAAGAAGAATTAAAAAATACGGTTAATGCTCAACCGGCAATTTTAACTGTCAGTACAATTTTGTGTAAATTGTTAAGAAAAAATAAAATTGAACCCTCTATAGTTGCCGGACATAGCTTGGGAGAATATTCAGCACTGGTAGCTAGTTCTGCTATTAAGTTTGAAGATGCAGTGAAGTTAGTGAGGAAAAGGGGAGAATACATGCAAAATTCAACTCCGGCAGGAACTGGTTCAATGCTAGCAATTATCGGCTTAGAAAAAGATGAGATAAGTGAAATGTGTGAAAAAATTAAGGATATTGGGATAGTAGAAATTGCTAATCATAATTCTCCAACACAAATTGTAGTTTCCGGTGAAATTAAAGCATTGGAAAAGTTTGCGGTAATGGCCAAAGAGAAAGGAGCAAGGCTGGCAATACCTTTAAAGGTAAATGCTCCTTTTCACTCATCATTTATGGAAACGGCCAAAGAGAATTTAGCAAGATATTTAGAAAAAGTAAAAATAGATAATCCTAAAATACCTGTAAGTTGCAATGTTACTGCTGATTATATCAAAAATAAAGAAGGGGTTAGGTCAGCTCTAATTGAACAAATGACTCAACCTGTAAAGTGGGTTGATTCCATAAAAAAAGTGAGTTCTGAAGGCATTAATTGTTTTATAGAGGTAGGCCCCGGGAAAGTGTTGAAAGGATTAATTAAGCAAATTATTCCCGAGTCTGAAGTCTTTAATGTATTTGATTCGAATTCTCTTCAATATGTAGTTGAAAAAATGGGGGAGGTCTTATAAAATGGGACTATCTGGAAAGGTTGCTTTAATTACCGGGTCTGCCCGGGGAATAGGTAGGGCTATTGCCCTGGAATTAGCACACCATGGAGCAAATATAGTTATTAACGATATTTCACCAAAAAGTGAGATTGATAAAACTTTGGAAGAAATCAAAAAAAGTGGTAATATGGCAATTGGGATAAAAGCTGATATAACCGTATTTGATGAAGTTGATAGAATGGTGAAAGAGGTTATAAATAAATTTGGGAAAATAGATGTATTGATAAATAATGCTGGAATAACCCGCGATGCTCTTTTAATCAGGATGAAAGAAGAAGATTGGGATGCAGTGATAAAAATAAATCTAAAAGGTACTTTCAATTGTTCCAAATCTGTGGCAAAATATATGATGAGGCAAAAGAGCAATGATAAAATTGTAAATATATCCTCAGTTATCGGATTAGTGGGAAATATCGGTCAGGTTAATTATGCCGCATCAAAAGCAGGGATAATAGGATTAACTAAATCAATGGCAAAAGAACTTGCTTTGAGAAATATAAATGTAAATGCTATTGCGCCCGGATTTATAGAAACAGATATGACTAAAAAATTACCGGAAAAAGTTAGAGAAGATCTGCAACAGCAAATCCCTTTGAAAAGATTGGGTACTGTGGAAGATATCGCTAAAGTGGTGTATTTTTTAGTTTCTGATGCAGCAAATTATATTACAGGACAAGTTATAAATGTCGATGGCGGCATGGTAATGTGAAAGGAGGTGAAAGTATAGAATGGAGTCAATGGACAGAATAAAAAAGATAATCGTAGATCAATTAGGAGTTGATGAAAGTAAAATTACGGAAAATTCTTCTTTTGTTGATGATCTGGGTGCTGATTCTTTAGATATAGTTGAACTGATAATGGCTTTCGAGGAAGAATTTGATATAGAAATTCCGGATGAAGATGCTGAAAAGATGAAAACTATCGGAGATGCGGTTAAATACTTAAGCAAATAAGAATATAAATATAAAATAGGCATAAGTATTTTATATATTTATTTTTTTAAAAGATATGTATTAAGAATAATGTTAAGAAATTAAAATTAATGTCTATTCAATTAAGGGTCGGAGAGTTATCCGACCCTTAATTGAAATGTAAGTTTAAGAATAGTAATTTTTTAGTGAAGGTGTTGGGTAAAATAATGAAAAATAGAGTAGTAATCACCGGTTTAGGTCCGGTTTCTCCCGTAGGAATTGGAAAAAATAATTTTTGGCAATCCTTAATTCAGGGAAAATGTGGTATTGATAGGATAAGTTATTTCGATACCGAAAAATATCCTACTAAAATAGCAGCAGAAGTAAAAGATTTTGATTATTCAAATTACATATCTACCAAAGAAGCAAACAGAATGGATAAAAACACTCAATTTTCAATTGTTGCTGCTATGTTGGCACTTGAGGATTCGAAATTGAAAATTACTGAAAAGGATTCTTATTCAGCGGGAGTTATAATTGGTTCAGGTATAGGCGGTATAGGAACATTTGAAAAACAACATAAAATATTATTGGAAAAGGGGCCGGGAAGAGTAAGCCCATTTTTTGTACCTATGATGATTTCCAATATATCCGCAGGTGAAATAGCTATAAAAATCGGCGCCAAAGGACCTAATGGGGTTATTACTACTGCTTGCGCATCATCTACTCATGCTCTTGGAATGGCTTTCAAGCTTTTACAACATGGAGATGCCCAAATAATTATTAGTGGAGGTACAGAAGCTGCAATTAGCCCTATGGCTTTAGCTGGATTTTGCAAAATGAAAGCCTTATCTACTCAAAATGACTATCCCAAAAAAGCTTCCAAACCTTTTGATAGAGAGAGGGACGGTTTTATTATGGGTGAAGGCGCAGGAATTTTAGTATTAGAAACTTTACAACACGCAAAAGAAAGAAATGCTAATATATATGCTGAAATATTCGGTTTTGGCATGACTGCTGATGCCTACCATATTACTGCTCCCGCACCTGAAGGAGAAGCGGCTGCCAAGGCAATGGAAATTGCCTTAAAAGATGCAAATATCGAGACTTCACAAATTGACTACATCAATGCTCATGGGACTTCTACTCCCTTAAATGATAAATTGGAAACCTTAGCCATAAAAAAGGTGTTTGGAAAACATGCCTATAATCTAAAGGTAAGCTCTATTAAATCGATGACCGGTCATATGTTGGGGGCAAGCGGAGGAGTGGAAGCAATTTCTACTGCCCTTACTCTAAAAAATGATATTATTCCTCCTACTATAAACTATAACTCACCGGATCTGGATTGTGACTTAGATTATGTGCCAAATAAAAGCAAAAAGGAAATAGTAAATTATGCCATGTCAAATTCGTTTGGCTTTGGCGGACATAATGGGGTAATTGTTTTAGGCAAATATAAAAAGTAGCGTAGAGCGTACAGCGTGGAGCGTATAGTAAAAACTAAAAACTTAAAGCGAAAAGCGAAAAACCATAATTCA
>ASPC01000077.1 GCA_000405345.1 Atribacteria bacterium SCGC AAA255-N14 | reverse complement strand
AGGTTGTCGCTCTCGCACATTGCAACGATGTCCCGGTTGAGGCGGAATTAGGAACTGTGATGGGACACGAATCGGGTCCGATGCCCAATTATGAGGAACTGTTCGCAACAGGCAAAGGGTTCACCAATCCCGATGACGCCGAACAGTTTGTACGAGAAACGGCAGTCGACTGGTTGTCTGTAGCGGTAGGCAGCGTGCACGGTGCCATTGCACCTACTACTCGGAGTCAGAAGAAAATCGTTGCTCGGTTACATATCGGTCGGTTGATAGAAATTGATGAACGTCTCAGAATCCCTCTGGTTCTTCATGGAGGCTCAGGGATCGCCCTTCCGTATCTGAAAGATGCATTCCAACACGGTATTGCAAAACTCAATATTGGCACAGATATCAGGCAACCATATGAGGCTCTCATGTCGGAATCGGAACAAAAGGCCCAGGATGCTGCATACACCAAGGTAAGGGAACTGGTTGCTGCCTTGGGAATTGAAGGAACGGCCTCCTTGCTTTCCACACCTGCAGAATCGGTGAAGTAATTGCAGAATTCAACAGGAAGGAGAACGCGATGAGTTTGATGGGAGTTGATATTGGGAGCTCGGGGTGTAAAGTTGCTGTTTATTCAGTAGATGGCATGCTGATCTCCACCGAGTCAACCACATACAGCGTCACCATGCCAGGACCAGGGGAGTTTGAACTAGATAGTAGACAAGTTTTAGATGCTGTCTATACAGTGATGCGGACTGTAGTCAAAAGAGCTGGTTCAGATAACAGATATCTTCATGATCCGCTCAAGGCTGTATCGTTCGGATCCTTTTCTGAGGCCATGGTGCCAGTCTCATCCCACGGAGAAATCCTGGGCCCCAGCATCTTTTCCCATGACCAACGAGGCAAGTATGCTGTCGAACGGTTCAATAAGATTGGTCAGAAGGCTTTCTATAAGATTAATCCCAATATCCTTGGGTATTCCTATTCTTATCCAAAACTTGTCTGGTATCGGGAGTCTGCTCCCGATTTCAATACGAAAGTATGGAAATACCTCAACTGGTCAGACTTCCTAACGTTTCAACTCACTGGAGAAGCCGCAACGACCTACGGTCACGCAAACCGAACACTGTTGTTCGACCTCTGGAAAGAGAAGTGGTCAGATGAGCTTCTTGAGGTAGGAGGGGTTGAGCGGAGGGTTCTGGCTGATCTCATCCCTTCCGGGATCACCATGGGTTATGTGAAGAAAGAAATCTCGGCATCCCTGGGATTCCCTGAGGATGTTCTGGTTATCTCAGGTGGTCATGACCAATGCATGAACGCACTCGGAGCAGGAGCGATTTCTGGTGGGAGTTCAGTCACAGGCATAGGTACGTTTGAATGCACGACGCTTGTATTTGATGACATACCCGACCCCGATTTGATGCTTGGTCTCAAACTGGGCATTGAGCATCATACGGTGCCGGGGAAATACGTGACGTTTATCTATAATCAAGGTGGGTCGGTACAGACTTGGTTTATGCAAGCGTTCACACAGGATCTTATTAAAGAAGGTGCTTCTGAGCGGGAGATCCTTAACAGCCTTACAGACGAAGCCCCCAATAAACCAGGAAATGTGGTATTCCTCCCTTTTCTCGAACCTTCAGGAGCTCCAGTGTTTCTTCCAGAGGGAAGAGGATGCTTTTTTGGTATCGGTACGGGAACCGGTAGAGGGGCGCTGTATCGTGCTCTGCTTGAGGGTGAATCAATGTTTTTCCTGGAAGCCTTCGAAGAGCTTTCAAAAAACGGATTATCCATTACTAGTGTACGGGCTACCGGAGGAGGAAGCCGTTCCGACCTCTGGCTACAGATCAAGGCCGATATCCTTCAACGTCCGGTCCATCGTGTCCAGCATCGGGAATCGGGCACTATTGGGGCGGCCATCGTAGCAGGTCTGGCCACAGGTATGTATGACTCCCTCGAAGAAGCCGTTGGTATATTTAGTGGAACAGATGCATCATTTTTTCCACGAAAAGAGTTCACCGATGTATATGCGAAGTTGTACAAGAAGTATAAGAACGGGTTGGGTCTGATATCGTCCAGGGAATGGCGTGACTGAAGACGTGAGAGGTTTCATTTATATTGTTCAGGTAATAGGTAAGTTTTTCCAAAAAATTTACAATCGATATTACAGGATTATTACGGTGCCGAGGTTTAGCCTCGGCTTTTTCAATTCATGGCGACTGGAGTGAACCCCTCAGGCTAGACACTTTAAGTCTTAACACACCATGCATTCCCGAGAGCTATTCTTTGCCAATAACTTCTCGTATTTCTCTGGAGGCCGATAGCCTATAGATGAATGCAACCTCTTCCTATTGTACACTTCGTCAATAAAATATAGAATCTTCTCTGCTACATCAGAAAAGTTTCGTAGATATATCTCCCTCTGCTTTAGAATATTTTACATATTTTGGGGAGGTATACTACTGGATACCCCTATCGGATGATGGATTAGATTATCGCTATTCTTTCCCGGTGAGAATCGGCGTAACTAACCTTTCTGAGATCGGTTCCCGATTTGAGATTCTAAAAAATTAAAAAAATATAATATTTTAAGCAGGAATTTGTTAGGTTATGTTGAATATGTTAATATATAGAAAGTTTGAGTCTATAAAGTCATTGTACTTTGTCAAAGGACCGTCCCTTGACAAAGATAAGGGAAGGAGGTGAAAGGAGAATTTAATTTTCAAGAAATAAGAAAAAAGTTACTATATTAAATTTTAAGGAGGTTTGTATCTATGAAAAAGTTATTAACTATTTTTATTTTTGTACTTCTTCTGTCTATGACAGTTAATTCAGTTACTGCTATGGAGATTACTTTTTGGACTCATGAAGACCCCAATAGAACGGAAATTGAAGATAGATATATTGCTGAATTTGAGCAGGCAAATCCGGGAGTTACCATTAAGAGAGTTACCAGTGGTTCAGGTCAAATTCAGGAATTGATTTTGACTGCGTTTGCCGCAAATCAGGGTCCGGATATCTTTAATATGTCGATTGAAGATGAATATGCCTATATAGCCAATGAGCGTCTTGCTCCTCTCGATTTTCAGGCGGCAGGTTATCCCAGTCTGCAGGCAGTTTACGATGCTTATATCCCTGGGGTGTTAGATCCGGTAACCTATAAAGGACAACTTTATGGACTGCCATTAGAATTAACTAATTGGTGTATCTTTATTAACAAAAAAGTATTTAGGGATGCTGGATTAGATCCTGAAAAGGATTATCCTAAAACCTGGGAAGAAATGGTGGAAGTATCAGATAAGTTATGTATACGCGAAGGTGAAATTCTTAACAGAAGAGGATTTGACTTCAGATACCCCTATTATCTTGTAGCCATGGTACCTATGGTTGAACAGCTCGGAGGACAGTTGATTAGCGATGATGGTAAAACTGCCATTGTCAATGATGAAGCCTGGCTAAAATTTCTTAAATTTATGCAGGAATGGGGTCCCAGCGGTAGAAATCTCGGTTCACCGACTTATACTAATGCCAGAAAGCTTTTCAATATGGATAATAATGATATAGGCATGTGTAATACCGGCCTTTATCAGGTAGGAAGGATTAACGCAGATAATCCTGCTTTTTATGAAAGCAAAGAATGGATGATTGTTCCCTTCCCGGTATTTGAAGATGCGGTAAAAGATGTTCCTGCGGCCTATTATGGACATTATTATATGGTCAATGGTCAGAAATCGAAGGAAAATCAGCAAATGGCCTGGAAATTTGTTGCCTATATGCTCAGCCATTCCGAAGAATATCTGACTAAAGTCAATATTGTCCAGCCTACAGTTGAACTTATGAGTTCAGAGACCTATAAATCTATGCCTTACTCCGATGTGTTTACCAATGATATGGCAAAAGGTCATATCGTATATTATGGAGAGAATAGTGCCAAAATTCAGTCACATGTCAGGGAAGCAGTAGAATCAGTCATGTTGGCCGGCATTTCACCAGAGGATGCATTGAAAACATTAAAGAGAAAAGTTCAGGAAGTACTCGACGAAGAATAATAGTTTAGTTGAAACCACAGGGCTGGGTTATTATTTAGCTCAGCCCTGTTTTTATCACAGAAGGAGTGTAGTTAATGAGCAAACGGATATCAAGCTATAGTATTGAACGGAAAAAAGCCCGCTGGGGATGGATATTCGTTACTCCGACACTCATCTTTTTTTCCCTCTTTAGCTTCTATCCGATTTTTAATGCCCTTTATACCAGTCTATTCAAGAAAAAACTGTTATCCTTAAAACCACCTGATTTCATTGGGCTTGATAATTATAGTTATCTTCTTGAATCTCCGGATTTCTGGAACTCCATGAGAGCTACAGTGGTTTTTACTCTGGGGACTTTTGTACCCCTTTTAATTTTTAGTCTCATATTTGCTGTTTTTATCATGTCCAGAAAGAGATTTCAGAATTTTTTCCAGATAGCTTATTATTCTCCCGCTGTTTTATCGTCTGTAGTGGCTGCAGTAATCTGGCTATTAATCTTTGACCCCAGGGGGCTGGGCAATCAGTGGCTAAATTTGATGATGAACACTCCCGGCATTGACCACAAGTGGCTGGCTCATTCAGTTATGGTTCAAATGTCTACTATGCTGGTATATTTTTGGAAATATGTGGGTTATTTTACTATCATCTTTATTGTGGGATTGGCATCGATTCCTCAAAGTATCTATGAAGCTGCTAAAATAGATGGAGCAAATGATTGGAAAAATTTTTGGTATATTACTCTTCCTCTTTTGAAACCTACTACTATTTTAGTTTCTATTATCTCTATGCTTCAGTGTTTGAGAACCTTCAGTACCCAATATTTATTTACTCAAGGAGGAGCACCGTTAGCTCCGATAAATGTAATCACTTTAAATATTTATCATACTGCCATAAGAGATCATCAGATTGGCAGGGCAAGTGCGATGAGTATTATTTTATTTGTTATTATGATGTTATTTACCTGGGTGCAATTTAAAACTTCCCGGGCTGATGAAATCAGTTATTAAGGAGAATATTTTTTATGAGTTATACCTTGCAAAGAAAGAAGAATAAGATTAACCATCAATCCTTAATAATAGATATATTTATCTGGGTGTTTCTCATTCTGGCAGCTTTATTTATCCTTGCTCCTATAATATTTATGTTTACTGCCTCTCTAATGCCGGCAAATGATATCTTAAAAATGCCTTATCGTTGGATCCCGAAAGGCTTCTATTGGCAGAATTATTGGCAGGGGATAAAGGGTAATGACGCAAGCTTTACCTATATCAGAAATATTTTAAATTCCTTAATAGTAGCTTCAGTGGTATCTGCTACTACGGTAATTTTATCAGCTCTGGCCGGATTTGGTCTGGCTAAATATTATTTCAAAGGCAGGGCCGTGGTTTTTATGTTAATTATGGCCACCATGATGATACCCTTTGAAGCCATAATGATTCCTCTTTATTTAGTCACTACTAAATTAGGAATTCAGGATTCTTATGCCGGATTAATAGCTCCTTTTTTAGTAAATGCATTTGGTGTGTTTTTAATGAGGCAATTTTTCATTACTTTTCCTGATGAAATATTGGATGCAGCCAGAATAGACGGAGCGAGCGAACTAATGATTTTCAGAACAATTATTTTACCAAACAGTATTCCAGCTATAGCAACTCTGGCCATTCTTACTTTCAAAGCTCAATGGGATAATTTATTATGGCCCTTATTAGTGGTGCAGAGTGAAGAGATGAAGACCATACCTTTATATATTGTTAAATTTATGGCTGAAAAACATACTGATGAGGGGGCAATGATGGCAGTAGCTGCCATAGCGAGCATTCCGATATTGATTGTATTTTTTAAACTATCTAAATATTTCCTGGGCGGTGCAGCCCTATATTCATCAAGGAAAGGATAATAAAAATAATTATGAAGAGACTTTACATTTTTGATATGGGGGGTGTCCTGTGTTGTGACTTTAATAATATTCCCGTTATAAGCAATTATCTTGAAATTACCGAAGAAAATTTTTTCATTTATTCCGGTGAAAATTTTAGAAAACTTCTTGACGGAAAAATTGACAGTAATGAATTTTGGGTAAG
>ASPC01000076.1 GCA_000405345.1 Atribacteria bacterium SCGC AAA255-N14 | reverse complement strand
CCAGCCCTTTTATCAATCTCTTACAGTTTATTGCCGATATCTTAAACCCTAAGTACACCTTTACCCGTACTTCTCCCCTTACCGGTAGATGATCTATCTTGTACCTCCTGCGAAGTACTGAGGGAATACCCTCTATCCCGGCTCTTTTTTTAGCTAACTCCTGATACTCGGAGATTCCCATCTTAGTAATAAGTAAAGAGCGGTGTAAAGTTTTCTCTGATACTTTAAGGAAGTAACTCTTTTTCTGTTCTATTACCGGACAATCTTTACGTAAGGAACAATTAATACAATGTTTCTTATCAAAATGTGCTCTATAGGATCCTTCTTTAAACTTGCTGGTTACAGGCTTATAACCAGAAGGACATTTCTTTACCAGATGTTCTTTCTCATCTATTTCAAATTTATCACAATTACTATTTTTAGTTCCACCGATAAGATTGGTAGGGATCATGGTTATACCTCTGGCTAGAGCTTTGTTGTTTATATCTTCGGAGAAATAGGCACCATCTGTTAGGAGGGTGGTATCTTCTAATTTTTTAATGGTATCTTTAGCGAATTTCTGGTCACTGTAGGTATTTTTTTGTAAGTCATAGCCTTCTATCATTCGATTGTTATCATCAAACTTCTCTATGAGATTGGCGGTATAACCGATGTGTTTCTTCTTCCCTTTTTTACGGTAGGTGGCATCCGGATCAGTAGGGTTTTGCAGGGAGCTAGGGGCTATATGTTTAGATGACTTTCCCTTCTGTTCTTTTAACATCCGGTTAAGGAGTTTAAATTCTTTGGTCTTTCTTATCTCTTTATCCTTTCTATAGATAGAATAAAGTCTTACACCATCTTTTAATACTTTTTTAATTTTAGTATTTAGATCTTTATCCCTTGAGCGGTAGATGGTATCATTATAATGGCTTTCATCTAAATAGGGTTTAAAGTATTCCTGTAGAGTAGTATTTTTATCTATTACCTTTATGAGTCGGGCAACAGTAGTATATATTATTTCTAAACGAGATAATTTTCTACAGGAAGAGCTTATCATTAAGGAGTCCATCCGGACGGTCTTACCTTCTATATTAAGTAGTTTAGAGAATGTTTTGGCCTGAGATTCTATCTCTTGCTGGATGAGGTCAACGGCATGTTCTTGATTATAGCTATATACCGCTGCCCGAAAGTTAGTAAGGCTGTTTTTGGATACCGGTTGTTCCTGGAAGCTGGTAGTATGAAGTGCATGTTGGTATCGAATATCAAACATTAGAGAATTAAGGGCTTCTTCATCTGATTGGTTAAATACTTCCCTTAAGATGAGAAGTCCGAAATAGATATTTACTGGGTTATTAGGCCGGGAGGCAGGATTATCACTATACAATACACTAAATCTATCTTCCTCTATGAAAGGGAATATCTTTTTACTGAAGGTTTCGGCCCAGGAGCTCATAAGATATTTTCTTTCTCTTTCGGTAAGTGATAACAGGGAATCATTGATGGCCATTTGTTGTGCGTTATTTAGGTGAAAGGACATTGGTAACCTCCTTTATTTATTAGTATTTTATGATTAATTATACCATAAAACGCAAGTAAAATAAAGGGTTTTAGCCATTTTTGCTGATTAAGTTTTCAAGGTACTATAAGTAAAATAATTTAGCCTTACAAGTTAATATTATTTGATGTTATTTGTACTATTTTTGAAATATGAGTACTTTAAGTACTTTTTGGGTAGTAACCACTATATATATTCTACAAAACTCTTGAAATTCCTCTTTTTTATAATAGTTTTAAATTTAAAATCACTCAAACCCTTATAAAATAAGGCTTTCCGCCCACATCTAAAATAAGCCATTTTAAGCCCTTTTAAGCACCTATTTTAAAAAATATGACCAATCACCTTAGGCTACCTCAAAAAACTTCACTACGGCAATATTTTTCTGAAAGCCTTATACAATAAAGGTTTCAAAGGTAGGCTGCGTATTTTTGATTTTAAGCGCCCTTTTTCGCCTCGACTTATATATTTACCCTCGGAAAATGGGTGTTTTTTGGCCTATTTTCACCCCCCTCAAAATCTGAAAGTGGCTTCCTGTAAGGGTTACAGAGTTTTGGTAAGGTCAAAAAAGGCTAAAAAAATGTTCTAATTACTAATTTTTCGAAAATTGAGGCCCGTTTAAAGGCACTCTACGTGCGTTAAAAGGGCATTCCTGGAGGGGGCTGAAACCCTTGCAAATAAAGGGTTTCCAAGGGGGTGTTAGATATATTAAAATAACAACACATCCTATTTTTTCTATGGTTCAGCTTTCCATTTCGCGAGGCCTTCCTTTAGGACATCTATCTATAGTAATACCTAAAACTCAACTATCCGGTAAAGAACTCCTAAGACTCAATATTTTGTCCGTTAAAGGTTACCGAATTATTGAGCTGACACCCCTCTTTTCCTGTCACATTGACCGGCTACTTCATCATTTCAAAATAAAAAGTCTCCTGTAAAGGAGACTTTTTATCGACCGGCATCCCGATCTAAATTAACAAGCTTATCGTACAATTATATTATACCTTAGGGAAATGATTTGTCAAAACTTTTCTCTAAACTTTTCTCTTAATTCCTTGCTAAAAAGTATAAAAAAATGTTAAAATTATAAAAATATTTAATAACTTAAGATAATTATTAGTAGTTTTCCATTAATATTTACTTCGATAATTAAAATAAAAGGGAGTAAAAGATTGATGTCTAAAAATGTTAATCCACTTACTATAGAAGAAGTGGCAAAAAAATGTGAAAATTGTGAAAAATGTCCTTTGTATCTTTCCCGCACCAAGGTTGTTCCCGGGGAAGGAAATGCAAAATCTAAGGTAATGTTTATCGGAGAGGCACCGGGAGAAGAGGAAGACCTTAAAGGTATACCCTTTGTAGGTAAAGCTGGCCAACTTTTGACTAAAATTTTGCAGTCAGTTGATATAAAAAGAGAAGATATATTTATAACTAATATGTTAAAATGCCGACCGCCGGGAAATCGTAATCCTTCTAAAAGCGAAATAGTAACCTGTTTTCCTTATTTAGAAACCCAGATTGCTTTGATCAATCCCAAAATTATCGTTACACTGGGCAATATCCCCACTCAACACCTTTTAGATACAACTCAGGGAATAACTAAGCTTCGAGGCAAATGGCATGATTGGATAGGCGGTATAAAAATATTTCCTATGTTTCATCCCAGTTATTTATTAAGAAACGAAGCAACTTTCCCGGGCAGCCCCAAAGAGCTAACCTGGAAGGATATAAAAACTCTTAAAAAAGCTATGGATGAGCTTTAGAATTATTTTTATCTAAGTTTCATTAATTTTTCTAATTATATACCAGAGTTTTACTGGTTTAGACATTTTAATTCTAATAATTTGCTTAGCATGGGGAGCAACTTCGATTTCTTCCCCTTCTTCGTCCCACATTTTCTCGATTTTCTGGGTAAAAAAACCATCATCCGGACCAAATATTTCAATTTCATCTCCTACAAATATCCTGTTTTTCTGTTCTATGGTAGCTATCTGATTGTCTGTATTATAATCAAGTATCAATCCGGCAAAATCGTAAGTCCTGATATAAGCACTGCTATCATATCTTTGTTCCTCTCCACCTGGTTTAGTAAAGAAAAATCCGGTAGTAAAATATCTATAACTTACTTTTTTTATCTCATCTAACCATTTTTCAGCACCAAAATGTTCCTTAGGTTTTGAAAAATAACTATCAATAAGATGCCGATAAGCTTTGACCACTGTAGCCACATAATACGAACTCTTCATTCTGCCTTCAATCTTAAAAACGGAAATCCCTGCTTTTATTAATGAAGGAAGGTGCTCTATCATACACAAGTCTTTGGAATTAAAAATATAAGTTCCTTTTTTGTCCTCATATACCGGAAAATATTCCCCCGGTCTCGTCTCTTCCATAAGGTAATATCTCCATCTGCAGGATTGTGCGCAATCTCCCCTGTTAGCATCCCGACCTACCATATAATTACTTAACAGACATCTGCCCGAATAGGAAATACACATAGCTCCGTGCACGAATGTTTCAATTTTCATGTCAGGAGGAGATTTTTTTATTATCTCTTCTATCTCTTCTAAGGATAATTCTCGAGCCAGAATTATCCTTCTAATACCCTGCTCATACCAAAAATTAACTGCCGCATAATTAGTAGTACTTGCCTGGGTACTTAAATGAACCTCCATCCCCGGGATAATATTCTTAACTATCTTAAGTACTCCCGGATCTGAAATTATAACCGCATCCAGGCCCAATTTCTTTAATTTAGCCACATATTCGGGTAATCCTACCAGGTCTTCATTGTGGGGTATTATATTAAGAGTCAGATAAATCTTCTTCCCTCTATCGTGTGCAAACTTTATCCCTTCTGTTAGCTGTTCCAGAGTAAAATTTTTTGCTCCTGCCCTTAATCCGAAATTCTCACCGCCTAAATATACTGCATCAGCCCCGTAAATAACCGCTATCTTTAATTTTTCTAAATTACCGGCTGGAGCCAATAACTCCGGTCTTTTCATCTTTTATCTCCTCTTAATTGAAGTAATTTACTATTTATTTGTCATTTTACTTTTAAATTTATGAAAATATATTATAATGATAACATAGTTTTGATCGATTAACCTAATAGACCAATACAGTATCGGGTATATAGTATTGAGTATCGAGTTGAAAATTAGTTAGTTGGTTATTTAGTTACCTGGTTAGATAGTTGAGAAAATAGGATAAGAAAACCAAGAATTAGAATAAATTAGTATCTTGTTAAAAATTAATTATTTAAGAAAAAGAGAAGATAGAAATAAGTTTACACTAACGGGAGAAGGTGAAAAAATGAAGGTAAAAAATCTTTTAAATAATTTAGATAATATTGCCCCTTTTTTCTTGCAAGAAAGTTTTGATAACAGCGGCATTCAATTTGCTGACCTTAATGCCCCTGTAATAAAAATTTTACTATCCTTAGATGTAACTCAAGGTGTCTTGGATGAGGCTTTAGAAAATAAGGCAAATTTAATTATTGCCCACCATCCCCTTCTCTTTTCTCCTTTAAAGCAAATTACTAAACAGAAGAATTCTTTGCTTTATCAAGCTATTACTCATAAAATAAATCTTGTAGCTTTTCATACCAATTTTGACTTAGCCGAAAAGGGATTAAACGATTATGTAGCCAATTTATTAGGAATAAAGAAAATTGCTCCTCTGCAGAGCAGTTCAGAAAAAATATTTAAATTTGCAGTATATGTGCCTACACAATATGCTGATAAAGTTAGCCGGGCAATCTTTGAAACAGGAGCGGGGAAGATCGGCAGATACACTGAAACATCTTTTGGTGTTACCGGAAAAGGGACTTTTAAACCTATGGAAGGAACTAACCCTTTCATCGGGAAAATAGGAGAAAGAGAGGAAGTCCAGGAAATAAAAATTGAAACTGTAGTAGCAGAAAGAGATCTAGATTCAGTTGTACAGGCGATGAAAAGTGTACACCCCTATGAAGAACCGGCTTATGATGTATATGAGCTTAAAACAAAACCATCGTATGGGATAGGTATATTCGGTGAGATAGATAGTGAAGTAGAAATTTCTAAATTCTCCCTGGAGGTAAAAAATAGACTTCAAGCTCACTATATCAGGCTTATTAAATCTAATGAACAAAAGATAAAAAGAGTAGCCCTTTGCACGGGAGGAGGAGGTTCTCTTTTAGAACAAGTTAATACTAAAGGCGCTGACTTATATATAACCGGAGACATCACTTATCATACTGCCCTTAGAGCTAAAGAATTAGGATTGAATGTTTTGGATATTGAACATTTTGATACCGAAAAATTCTTCGTTGAGGCTCTTTATAATCAATTAATAAAATTTGGAATTCCCCAAGATATTTTGATTAAAAGTAAAAAAATGGAATCACCATATGAAATAATATAATGATTGACGAGTAATGTGTAATTGAAGATTTAGCAATTCTATAACAAATCCCCCTCCCCCTTGAGGGGGGAGGATTAAGGTGGGGGTGAGATAATAACAGCTATTTTTATCATTCCTTTTTATTTATTTCTTTTCGCTTAACACTTTGGTCTTTTTTGCGATATGCTCGGCAGTAAGTTCAAAGGTCTTAAGCAGTTCCCATGGGGCACCGGATAAGCCAAACTGATCCTCCACACCCATCATATCCAATAATAAGGGGGCATTATACTTTTTACCAGCGGCAATCACGCCG
>ASPC01000075.1 GCA_000405345.1 Atribacteria bacterium SCGC AAA255-N14 | reverse complement strand
AGAGAAGATTTATTAAAAGAGATGTTACATGAATTTAACGAAGGACGCTCTAAAAGTTATTATTGTATTGCCGCAACAGTGTTAGAGATTGAAGAATTAGAGGAGGCACTGACTAAGGCCAAGAAAGATTCGATTGGTTTAGAAATTAAAGGTAAATCCAAGGTTCTCCACTCAATATTAAATGAAATTGCAGAGAGAAAGAATTATTATTTAAAATTAAGAAGAGGATAAACTAAATATGAAAAATTTAATGGATTGGGTACAGAAAGCTCTGGGCTTGAGTCCCGAAGTACAAGTCAAGATGTTTGCTTCGCTGATTATAGGCTTAATTCTCTGGATTCTTTACTCTTTGGTTGTCAAGATTGTTTTACGCAGAACTGAAAATGTACGTACCCGTTACAGCTGGAGAAAAACATCAGGTTATATATTTATTGTTTTAGGTATATTTTTTATAGGACGTGTATGGTTTAGCGGTTTTCAGTCTATAGCCACTTACCTGGGTTTATTGTCAGCCGGTATAGCCATTGCCTTAAAGGACGTAGTGGCCAATTTCGCGGGATGGCTCTTTATCATCAGCCGGAGACCTTTTTCTGTAGGAGATCGGATTCAGATTGGGAATTATGCCGGGGATGTTATCGATACCCGGGTTTTCCAATTTACTCTTTTGGAGATTGGTAATTGGGTAAATGCCGACCAGAGTACTGGTCGAATTGTCCATATTCCTAACGGCATGGTGTTAAGTGAGGTGCTGGCAAATTACAGCAAAGGATTTCAATATATCTGGAATGAAATTCCGGTTCTGATAACTTTCGAAAGTAATTGGAAAAAAGCCAAAAAAATATTACAGAAAATTGCCGATAAGGATGCTGAACAATTAAGCAAAGCAGCTGAGAAGAGAGTAAAAGAAGCCAGTAAAAAATTTATGATATTATATTCTAAACTTACTCCCATTGTTTATACCAGTGTGCAGGATAGCGGAGTCTTGTTAACAATACGTTATCTTTGTGAACCTCAACGTCGTCGGGACAGCGAGCAGGTAATTTGGGAAGATATCTTAAAAGAATTCACCCGAAATAACGATATAGATTTCGCCTACCCTACCCAGCGTTTCTATAATAACAAGCTTGAGGGTGAAAATTTTGTCAAAGGACCATTACCTGACAAAGTTAAAATTAAAAGAAATTAAAAGAAAGGGGTGAGATTTGTATGCAGTTACAATTGATTGTGGCTATTATTGTAGCTATTTTAGCTGTCGTTTTTGCACTTCAGAATGCAGTTCCTATCACAGTGAGTTTTTTAACCTGGAGATTTGAAAGCTCATTAGCGCTAGTCCTTTTAATTACTGTCGCTTTGGGAGTTATAATGAGCTTATTGGTCTCGGTACCTTCAAAAATAAAGAGAATGAAATTAATTTCCAGTCAGAAGAAGAAGATTCAGGAACTGGCAAGCGGTCTACAAAAAGAGGCTGAAAACAAAACAGAAGAAGAAATTGAGAGCGAAGAACCAGAATTACCCTTGGAATAAATAACCCTGATTAAATCCACGAACCAATATTGTAATTTATTAGGTATTATATTTATATAAATTAAAATGAGGTGAATTACATTGTCTAAACTGGTTAAGAAAAAGTCAAAAAAGGTAGGACTTCCTCCGGGAAGTATAGTCCATATCGGAAATAAGAGAGCTGAAAAGACCAAGATTACCATTGTTGATTATAACGAAGAACAGTTTCAAGAGAAGGAAGTAAAAACGGTTAAAGAATGTTGCCCTTATAAAGAAAAACCAACCATAACCTGGATAAATATAGATGGTGTGCACGAGGTTAAGATTATAGAAGAACTGGGGAAAATTTACAATTTTCATCCCCTAATTTTGGAAGATATTGTGGATACCGATCAACGTCCCAAAATAAAAGATTTTGGAGATTATATTTTTATTATTTTAAAGATGCATTACTATGATAAGGAGAATAATGAAATAAAGATTGAGCAGGTGAGTTTAATTTTTGGGAAGAATTATGTTATCTCTTTTCAGGAAAGAGAAGGAGATGTTTTTGATTCTATTAGAGAGAGAATTAGAAATAATATTGGGCGTATAAGAAAGGCAAGAGCGGATTATCTTATTTATGCCTTAATGGATGCCATCATTGATAATTATTTTACCATACTTGAAAAGCTAGGGGAGGAGACCGAGGATCTAGAAGCTAAAGTAATTAAAGATCCCGTACCAGCTAACTTACAAATAATTTATAAATTAAAAAGCGAGTTAATTTTTTTACGTAAATCTGTTTGGCCCTTAAGAGAAGTAATTAGTATCCTGGAAAAAGGAGAATCGGTTCTTATTGATAAGTCTACCAATATTTATCTAAGAGATATATATGGTCATACCATTCAGGTTATGGACACTGTAGAGACTTTAAGAGATGTAATCTCAGGAACTCTTGATGTTTATCTTTCCAGTGTAAGTAACAAAATGAATGAAATTATGAAAGTATTAACCATTATTGCCACTATATTTATTCCCTTGACTTTTATCGCCGGTGTTTATGGCATGAATTTTCAATATATGCCAGAACTTAAATGGGTTTGGGCCTACCCGTTAATTTTATCAGTGATGCTAATTATAGGGATTGTTATGGTCATCTTTTTTAAAAGGAGAAAATGGATGTGAAGTTAAACTCTGGTCTTATTTATTTTCTTGCAAATCCTGACTAATCTTGTTATAATTCTTAATCAAGAAATTATTTTAAAAATATCTGTCTCATTACAATAAGCATATTGGATATAGTGAAAAATCGCTCGGATAAAACAGAAAACCCAGTAATTAATCCGANTAAACCGATTAATATTCCATATCGCCGAATCATGTCTTTAAACTGTAAATTTTTCATATCAAGACACCTTTTTCCTTATAGCAAATTTTAAAATATCTTCTTCTGTTGAATTCTCCGGATCTAATTCTGTAGTAATTCTTCCTTCGCTCATTACTAAAATTCGATGAGCAATCCCTAATATTTCTGAAAACTCAGAAGAGATAAAGATTATCCCTATCCCTCTTTGGGCGAGAGTATTAACAATATTATAAATTTCTAATTTAGCTCCTACATCTATCCCTCTGGTGGGTTCATTCATAATCAAAATCTTAGGCCTGGTGAGCAGCCACTTACCAACCACCACCTTCTGTTGATTACCTCCGCTTAAAGACTCTGCTTTCTGGGAAAAAGAAGCAAAACGAATAGATAACTCTTTCTGTGCTTCTTTGGCCAGCAACAATTCTCTCTTCAGGTCAATAAAATATTTCCTGGCAATATCCCGGTAAAGTGCTGGAAGAGTAAGATTTTCTAATACACTTCTAACAATGACTAATCCCAATTCCCTTCGGTCTTCAGGTAATAAAGCCAGACCGTGTTCAATGGCTTTAAAAGGGGAATTTATATCTACTTTTTCTCCTTCTATATATATCTCTCCTGTATCTAAACGGTTTAAACCGAAGATAGCCAAAGCTACCTCTGAAAGACCGGAACCTACCAGACCAGCCAGACCAAGAATTTCTCCTTCTTTAAGTTGAAAGGAGACATCTGAAAATTGTCTTTCTTTATTGATTTTTTTTACTTCAAAAATTACTTTACTTTCTTCTTTCTGTTTGACCTTGGGGGGGAAGATAAATTCTAAAGAACGGCCGACCATATTATTAATCACCTGATTACGGTCAATCTGAGCTACCGGTTTAGTCAAGATTAATTCTCCATCCCGCAGAATACTTACTTTATCAGCTATCTCAAATATCTCTTCTAAGCGGTGAGAGATAAAAAGTGTGGTAACCCCCTTGTCTTTTAGTCCACGAACTACCTCAAAGAGACGGCTGGTTTCCTCTAAAGTTAAGGCAGCAGTAGGTTCATCCATAATAATAATTTTAGAATTTAAAGATAAAGCTTTAGCAATTTCTACCACTTGCTTCTGGGCAACAGTTAAATCTCTTATCTTTAAGTGGGAATCTAAATGGAACATCTTAAGAGAATCTAAAATTTTCTCAGTTTGTTTATACATTAAGTTACTATCCATGAAGGATAAAAGTCCTCTGGTTAATTCCCGGCCTAAAAAAATATTTTGAGCCACATCTAAAGTAGGAACTAAACTAAATTCCTGGTGGATTAAACTAATTCCATAGTGATAACCGTCAGAAGGAGAATTAATTTGAGCTTCCTGACCAAATACTTTAATAATCCCGGTATCGCGGAGCAATTCCCCTACCGCTATTTTCATCAAAGTCGATTTGCCAGCCCCGTTTTCTCCTACAATGGCATGAACATCAGCTTTTTTTATCTGAATACTGACGTCTTTTAAGGCCTGCACCCCGGGGAAACTTTTAGAAATATTAATAAATTCTAAGGCTAAATCGTTCAAAATGTCACTCCTGAGATTAGAATAATATTGGCATAAGGACTACATTCTCCCGTCCTCACAATCGCTCTGGCCTGTTTGGATAATTCCCTTAACTCTTCATGGGTAATAAACTTAACTTCTCCTATTAATGAGGAAATCAAATTTAGGGTTTGAGGGTTTTTCTCTTTAATTTCTTTGGCCACATAGGCCTCTTCGACTTCTAATTCGGAAAGGACTGCCCGCAGGACTTCTGCAAAAGAAGGGATTCCACTCTTTAGGGTTAAATCAATTCTTTCAACTTCTTGGGGAATGGGCAATCCGGCATCAGCAATAATTAACATATCCCGATGTCCCATCTCAGAGATAACCCTATTAAGCTGAGAATTTAAAATGCCTCCTTTTTTCATATCTATACCTCCCATCTGCTTACTGAACCCCGTTCAATAAGCTCAGTTTCAAACTCTACAGATTTTTTTATTTTCTTCTTATTTATAAGTTTTATTAAAGTTTCAACTGCCTTCTGTCCCATCAGGTAAGTAGGCTGAGCAATGGTGGTCAAGGGTGGATAAGTACAATCCGAAAAGGGTATGTTATCAAAACCGATTATGGATATATCTTCTGGTACCCGGACCTTTAGTTGGGTAAAGGCTTTTAAAGCCCCGATAGCCATCAGGTCATTAGCGGCAAAGATAGCCGTAGGTAGATCTCCAGAATTTTGTAGCTGCGGCCAATAGACTATTATCTTCTGATAAGCAGTATCCAGGCGAAAATCAGCCGTTAATTCCTTTTTCCAACTTATACGGGCTTCTTTTAGGGCAGAAAGATAACCTTTTTCTCTTTCCTGATTAGTTCTGGTCCCTTCTATTCCGGCTAAATACATTATCTTCCTATGCCCCATTGTCAGCAAATATTTAACTGCAGAATAAGCCCCGGAAAAATTGTTGACCTTAACGATGGGAGTTGTCATTCCATTTATTTCTCTATCAATAAGCACTATATTCATCTTTTCAAGCAAGGACAGCTCTTCTTTGGGAAACTCCTTCTCCCGATAACCAGCTACCGTCAAAATTACTCCATCTACCCGCCGGGAATATAAAAGCTTTAAATAACGACCTTCCTTTTCCTGGCTATCATCTGAGTTCACCACCAATACGCTGTATCCATGCTTTTCACAAATATCCTGAACCCCTCTTACCAGGTTAGAAAAAAATATATTGGTTATATCCGGTATGATTAAACCTATATAATTTGTCCTTCTCCTGGGCATACTTGCTGCCATCATGTTAGGAATATAAGACAATTCTTTTACCGTATTCGCAACCTTCTGGCGGGTATCTTCTGCTACTATTTCGGGGGAATTCATTACTCTGGACACCGTTGAGGGTGAAACACCCGCTATTTTTGCCACATCATAAATAGTACACTTTTTTTTCATTCCAATTTTTTCCAATCAATTTCAGATTTTTTGGGGAAAGATATTGCTGCCCCTTTCTTCTGGATAGAGTAGGAAGCAGTTAGATTTCCTATCTTAATCGCCCGGGGAATATCTCCCCACTGAATCATTCCATGCAAAAAACCGGCGACAAAACAATCCCCGGCTCCGGTAGTATCTACTACCTGTTCCACAGGTACAGCCGGGAAAGAAAGTAATTTTCCCTCATTTTCATATACTGCACCTTGTTTGCCTAATTTAACAATAATTTCTTTTACTCCCCGGGATTTAAGGATATGAATTCCTTTTAAAACATCCTCGGTATGGGTAAGTTCTTTTAATTCTATTTCGTTAGGAAGAAGATAATCTACCAATTCCCAGAGATGGTTATTGCTAAATTTTTTTACCGGGGCAGGATCCATCACGGTCTTTAAGCCATGTTTTTTGGCAATTTTTAGGGCTGATAGAATTGATTTCAGGGGGACTTCAAATTGAGTTAAAAGCCAGGAGGCATCATCAAAGAATTTTTCATGCTGAATAATAAAATCTTCATCAACTTCTCCATTGGCTCCGGGATAGATTACGATAGAATTCTGACCCTGGGCGTTGACCCAGATAGAGGCAGAACCGGTAGAACTTTTCCGGCTTTTAGAAATTCCGGTGGTATCTACTCCGTT
>ASPC01000074.1 GCA_000405345.1 Atribacteria bacterium SCGC AAA255-N14 | reverse complement strand
TCGGTTAGCAAGTAAGGGTGAATTGGATACCTGGTTAACCCATTCATTAACGGCATATGATATCTGGAATGGTGTGGGAACTTTTCAGGGTGAAGAGCCTTTTAAGGCATACCGAATGATAAGCGGTGTTTATGATAATCATCATCATTTTGTAGTATTAGCAGATAGTGATATAAAGATATTTTCTGACTTAAAAGGGAAAAAGGTGTGTATCGGTTCAGCAGGAAGCGGAGGTGCAATTAATTCAGAAAACATTCTGAGAGCCCTTGGTCTATGGGATCAGATTGAGGTATCAACTTTGACCTGGGAAGCCGGGGCTACTGCTTTGACTGATGGTCAAATTGATTGTGTTGGCCTTGCCAGTGCACCAGCACCTGCTGGTGTTACAATAGAGGCAACACATGATATTCGCCTTTTAGAATTTAATGATGAAGAATTTGACAAGGTAATAAGTGAATTTCCTTCTTACAGTAAAGGTATAATACCAGCGGGAGCTTATGAATCAATAGATAGAGATATTCCAGCTATTGTATTCCCCGTTTTCTGGGCTGCACACGCAGATACTGATCCTGAGTCTGTTTATAAGATGATGAAGGTTGCGTTTGATCCGGAAAATGCTGAGTCTCTTGCTGCTATTTATGTGCACCTAACAACATTAGGTGATTATTTTGAAGCTATGAAGTTATTAAAAATTCCTCTACATCCCGGTGCAGTAAAATTCTGGGAAGAACAAGGATTAGATATTCTTCCCGAGCTGATTCCTCCCGAGCTCTAAGATATGAATTTTATTGAAGGGGGCTCTATTATGATAATAGAACCCCCTTCTTCTCTTATTCATTAATTATGTAATATAAAGAGATATGAGATTTTCTTAATAACAGTCATGTCTTAAGGAGAAATTGAAATAATTAAAATGAAAGAAGATCAAATTAAAGACACTGAAAATCCGATAAGGCAACTGAACAAAAATATCGACTTGATTGTCAATATAATAGCCTTGACATTTGCGTTGTTTTATTTATATACATGTGCTTTTGGGCTTATTTCAATGGAACTACACCGCGGTGGGTACCTGCTTTTTTCTTTATTACTTTGTTTCTTGCTTTACCCTGCTAGAAAAGGTCAAAATAAAAATAAAGATTCTGTACCCTTAATAGATTGGATATTATGGATACTCACCATAGTTGCTATTGGCTATTGGATAATAAATTATCCAACATATGCTTATCGAATTGGAAATCCAACTACTATGGATATTCTTATGGGAATAATTTTAATTGGACTTTCTTTGGAAGTAGCACGTCGGGTACTTGGATATATATTACCAATATTAGCAATCATTTTTTTACTCTATGCTTATTTTGGACCTTTTGTACCAGGAATATTAGGTCATTATGGGTTTAAAATTGCTAGAATTGTGGAATATTCTGCTGTTGGAATGGGCGGAATATATGGTGTTGTGGTTAATACTTATGCTACCTATATATTTCCCTTTATTATTTTTGCTTCTTTTTTCCAGGCTTCAGGCGGAGGCTCTGCCATTGAAGAAATATCTCGTGCCGTAGCAGGTGGAACAAGGGGAGGTCCAGCAAAAATCGCGGTAATTTCTAGTGGTTTAATTGGTTCAGTTACCGGGTCTTCAGCTGCTAATGCGGTTATTACAGGATCTTATACTATTCCTTTAATGAAAAGATTGGGCTATAAATCGCATACTGCGGCAGGAGTTGAGGCAGCAGCGTCAACAGGTGGACAATTTATGCCTCCAATCATGGGTGCAGCAGCGTTTCTTATCGCTGCATTCACAGAAACGCCCTATATGGATATTGTTAAGATTTCTATCATTCCAGCAATTTTATATTTCTTTGGAGTGGGAATGATGGTACACTTTATTGCCGTTAGAGAGGGAATAAAAGGATTGCCAAAAGAACAAATACCCAATTTAACGGCTACTCTCTATAAAAAAGGTTATCTTCTTCTACCAATTGTTATGGTATTTGTTTTTTTAATCAGAGGTTATTCTGTGCAAATGTCCGCTTTTTTTGCTATATTTTCAACAATAATTTTAAGTTATTTTCAAACAGATACAAGGATGAGTTTTTGGAAAATAATTAATGCTTTAATTTCAGGGGCGAAGAATTCATTAATTATCGGTTCTACTGCAGGTGTAATTGGGATAATGATAGCTATAATCAATATGACTGGATTAGGAATTAAATTTTCTTCCTTGATTATCTCTTTATCTAAAGGGATTCTTCCTCTAACAATTTTTTTTGTTGCTATTACTAGCTACATAATGGGTATGGGAGTAACAATAACTGCTTCGTATATAATTATTTCTGTGCTTGCTGCACCCGCACTTATAGAATTAGGTGTACCGTTACTTACATCTCACCTAGTAGTCTTTTGGCTTTGTCAAACAGGAGGGGTTACACCTCCTGTTGCCTTAGTTGCCTTTGCTGCGTCATCGATAGCTCGCTGCAATCCTCATAGGGCAGGATAAATAAAGCTGCCAGAATGAGAAACACCCAGATAAATATATCTATTATTAAGGATTGATGGTTAATCTTATTCTTCTTTCTTTGCTAAATTAGCTTCTCCTTTATTTATTATGCCTTTTCTATTTGTTTATACACCTATACTCTTTAATGGTCCCTTGTTAGAGGTTATGGAAACAGTAATAAGTGCTATGATCGGAATGATTGCTTTTGCAGGGATGATGCAAGACTGTTGGATTAAAAAGACAAACATCCTAGAAAGAATATTGCTGGGATTTGCTGCTTTTTGTTTATTTACACCAAATATTATTTCAGATTTAGTCGGAGTCCTACTTTTAATAGTTGTAACGATGATAAACAAGGATAAATCTAAAGTAGAGGTTTAATTAAAAATTTTAAAGGATCATTAATATTATGTAATTACAGATTTAATTAACAATAGTAATGGTATATTGAAAGTAATGTGATAAGTATTAAAATAAACTCGAAAATTTATATAATAAAAAGGAGTCATAAAATGGAAAAAAAGTTAATCGTATCATTAAAGAACGCAGTAACTGGTGTATTACATGGTGGAGTTGGAATGTTCCGTATTCTTATCGATGAAGAAATTAGCGGAGCAAAGAACTTTTCGCTATTAGTTAACACAAGTAGAGCAGGTACAAAAGGCGAAGAACATAAACACACAGTTGAACATTGCTGGTATATTCTTTCTGGAAAGGGAATAGTATATCTTAATGGAAAATCATTTAGGATTGAACCTAAAACGGCAATATATGTCCCTGCTAATACGTTACACAAATTAGATGTTGAACCAGACGAAGACATTACTTATGTGGTAATTTATGCGCCTCCAGGACCCGAAAAACTACTTAAACAAAGGGGGGCGGATGCGTTTAAATCTTAAAATACATTTTTACTTTTTTAAGCAAATTAGAAATATATAATGTCGGCTATACAAAATAAAAGATTGTTTCTTATAAATTAAAATCTAATAATTAAAAACTTTTTTACTATGTTATAAAATTAAGGAGGAAAAATAAATGTCAAGGAAAAAAAGTTGGAATCTTTACGATATCTCATACGTAGAAGTAGCTGAAATGCTAAAAAAAACAGATACTATCCTAATTCCAATGGGTAGTTTGGAGAAACATGGTGCCCACGACCCCCTCTCTACAGATCTTATAACTACTGAGCATGTGGTAGAACAGGCAGCATCAAAAGCTGAAGTGCCATATTTACCTGCAATGCCGTTTGGATATTCTCCTCATCATATGGGAAGAGTAGGAGAAGGAACGGGTACCGTAACTTTTAGCGGAGAAACTTATAGGAAAATTATTTATGAAATTGCTAAAAGTTTAATTTACCATGGTTTTAATAAAATGATTTTTGTTTCTCACCACGGGTCAAATGTTAAAGTAATTGATGACGTATTACGTAAATTGTATTACGAAACCGGATGTTTTGTATGTTGGTATAAGACACCAACAGAAAGAACATATTCAGTTTTAGGGGATATTATTGAAGGACCTCCGGAAGAAACACCGGGATGGCACGCCGGCGAATTAGAAACTTCTACAGTTATGGCTTATGATATGGATAAAATAGATACAGACCAAATGGAAAAAGGAAGTACACATGCTCCTGCTTTTATGGGACCAAACTTTCATAAAAAAGATGGGGCTGCAACTGTTGAATTTAAAGGAGTGGAAACTATCTGGGTTCCTATGGAGCATCATGATTACTGTGATAACGCAGTGATTGGTAATCCTTTTAGAGCAACCGCTGAAAAGGGGAAAAAATATTTTGACTTAGTTTCAGACCACTTATCTGCCTTTGTAAAAGAAGTTGAAAAATTTAAAATTGAAATAAAAGATAGAGATTTTCCCAATCGAGCTTAGTTTTTATTATATAAATAAAAAGAAATCCCCACCTGCAAAGGTGGGGATAGTGATGAAAGCATTTTCCTGTATATATATTTAAAAATCGTAAAGCGAGGGGAGAATTTTAGTGGAAATTTTGGATAACCAAATTAATGATTTAAAGCAAACAGCACTAAATTTACGAAGAAATATTATAACAATGATTCAATCTGGGCAGGGTGGCCATGTGGGTGGTAGTCTTTCATCTATAGAGATTATTACAGCATTGTATTTTTCTGTATTAAAATGTAAGCCGCAAAACCCTCAATGGAAAGATAGAGATCGATTTATTTTAAGCGCAGGGCATAAGTGTCTTGCTTTATATTCTGTTTTAGCAGAAAAAGGATATTTCGATAAAAAAATACTCAGCACATACGATTCTTTCAATAGTCAACTACCTGGCCATCCCGATCGACACAAGCTGCCTGGAGTAGAAGCCAATACGGGATCTTTGGGACATGGCCTTGCGATAGGAGGGGGTATGGCACTTGCTGGAAAAATAGATCAGAAAGATTACAAAGTTTATGTCCTTATGGGCGATGGTGAAATTGCTGAAGGATCTGTTTGGGAAGCAGCTGAAATAGCAAGTCATTACAAATTAGATAATCTAACAGCTATCATTGATAGAAATAAACTTCAAATACACGGAAATACAAAAGATGTTTTAAACACAGAATCGTTGTCAGCGAAATGGAGTTCTTTTGGGTGGCAAACCATTGAGGTTGATGGACACGATTTTATGGACATACTTAAAGCACTTAAAAACTTACCCCTTAAAAAAGATTGTCCCACCTGTATTATAGCAAATACTATAAAAGGGAAAGGGCTTTCTTTTGCAGAGAACAATTATAAATACCATTATTGGAAACCAACAGATGAAGAAATGAAAAAAGCTTTTATTGAATTGGGGATGAATAACTTATGAAAGAATTAAAAGATCCACGAAAAGTATTCGGTAATCAAGTTTTGGAATTGGCCAAACAAGACCCACGTATCTTGGCCGTATCGACTGATTCTTCAGGCAGTTCAGGATTTGGCCCTTTTAAGGAGTGTTTCCCGGAAAGGCATTTAGAATTTGGTTTAACAGAACAATCGGCTATAGGCTTTTGTGCAGGGCTCGCTTTAAGCGGGAAGATTCCTTTCTTTTGTGCCATAACTCCTTTTATTACTATGCGTTGTTTTGAGCAGGTGAGAGATGATTTAGCTTATACTTTTGCAAATGTTAAAATTGCCGGACGCAACTCCGGACTTGACTATTCTTATTTAGGATACACGCATCAATCTTTGGAAGACATAGCAGTGATGAGAAGTTTACCTAATATGGTAGTACTTGTGCCCTCTGATGCCATTGAAATAGAAGCATGCGTAAAAGAAGCTGCTCAGTACATCGGCCCGGTTTACATTAGAATTGGCAGTGAAAAATTACCAACTTTTCATCATTCAGATTACCGTTTTTCCTTCGGAAAAGGGGAAATACTTCAAAAGGGACAGGACATTACTTTAATGACCATGGGAGGGATGGTATGGAGAACCATGGAAGCTGCAGAGGAACTTGTTAAATTGGGTATTAAAGTCGGCGTAATTAGCATGCCTACCATAAAACCACTGGATTGCGAGCTTCTTCTTCAAGTTTCCAAAGAGACAGATATGATTCTAACTATCGAGGATCATAGTATTGTAGGTGGCTTAGGTAGTGCAGTCAGTGAATTTCTTTCCCAAGAAAATCCCTTAAGAGTGGTTAAATTGGGGGTACCTGATGTATTTAGTACTACAGGTTGCTACGAAGACCTTTTAGGAAAATACCATCTTTCCAAAAACGGCATTGTAAATTCAGTGGTTAACCTGATTAAAAAAAACTAATCTTCTTGTAAAAAATAATGTAAGGAGGGAATATGATGAAGATAGCTATTGGATGTGACTTTAATGCATTAGATTTAAAAAATGCAATCATTGATTTATTAAAAGAAAAAAAGGTAGAGTATAAAGATTTTGGCACTTTTACCAGGGATCCGATTGATTATCCTGATATAGCAAAAAAAGTTGCTTATGCCATAGCTGAAGGAAAATTCGAAAGAGGTATCCTTATATGCGGAACAGGATTAGGGATGGCGATGGCTGCCGATAAAGTAAAAGGGATAAGGGCAGCTACCTGTTGTAATGTTTATCAGGCAGAAAGAGCCATAAAAAGCAACAATGCCCAGATAATAACCTTGGGAGCTCTAGTTACTGGAATAGAATTGGCTAAAATGTTAGTGACTGCCTGGTTAAATTCAGAATTTCAAGGTGGCAGATCAGAAAGAAAAGTAGAAAAGATCATGGAAATAGAGAAAGAAAATTTCAATTAAATATTTTTTTGGAGGTTTTAAAAAAGTGACTAATCGAAAAGAAAAAAGTGTCTTAGAAAGATTAATAGAAGTAAATCCTGAAGCTGAGATATGGTGGGATTCCTCGCC
>ASPC01000073.1 GCA_000405345.1 Atribacteria bacterium SCGC AAA255-N14 | reverse complement strand
GAATTATCGGGTTATAGGTTAAGAGCAACTACTTTGCTTCGAGAAGAAAAATTCAATTTATTTTTCTGGTCACCAAAGGAAAGTGAAACACAATGAAAACAGTTACTTGGCTTCCCAATTTAATACTTTTATCCGAATATGAAAGCAGTTGGGAAAATTATCTTAATGCATTATATATATTTTATACTGAAGATTTTATCGATAGTAAACCAATATTTTGTGGACAGAAATTAGCTGTTAAAAAATATCCTTTGTTTGATGAAAAAGAAGCTACGTTTTGGCATATTATACAGGATGGTGAAAAAGAAGAAGATCGTATCCCTGATTTGAGACGATGTGAGCGTATACGATGGCCTAAACCAATTACTGAGCATTGTACTGAAAGTGGGATAAAAGTATGGGAAAATGAGCGCCATACAAAGAGAGGAAAAGAAACGAGTATTTGTATATGGTTTGAACAAGTGGAATATTTAATTATATTGCGCAAAAGGGCAGGATATAACTTATTTTGGACAGCTTATCAGGTAACCAAAGCACATCGAAAGCGAAAGTTGGAGAAAGAATATCAGTGCTATTTAAAAAAGCAAGGGGCGCCTTAAAAGACGCCCCCGTTACTCCTTCTACACATGGCAGATGAGCTGTTTAAAATATAGCACACACACAAATGAATGTCAAATATATTTTTATGTGAGGCATTGAGGAGCTAAAGTAAACATATATAAAGGACGCTTAATGATGAAATTAAAATTTGACCCAAATTTACAATTTCAAATAGATGCGGTAAGTGCAATGACTGGAGTGTTTTACGGCCAGCCTTTGTCAGAAGGTGATCTTGAAATAGGTTTCAAAAGGTTGGACTGGATTTTCCAGACCGAATTAGGTATAGGGAATAACCTTATCTTAGATAATGCTTCTTTGTTAAAGAATATACATTTAGTCCAGGGGCATAATGACATTGAAAAGGTCTCTTCCTTTCAAGGTAGACATTTTTCAATAGAAATGGAGACGGGTACCGGTAAAACCTATGTATATCTTCGTACTATTTTTGAGCTCTATAAAAAATATGGTTTTAAAAAATATGTCATTGTTGTTCCCAGTGTGGCGATTAGAGAAGGTGTCTTAAAAAACCTTGATATTACCAAAGAGCATTTTCTGCATCTTTATAATAATGTTTCGTATGATTATTTTGTCTACGATTCAAAAAAAATTAATCAAGTGCGTCAGTTTGCTGCCAGTAACTATATTCAGATAATGGTGATAAATATCGATGCATTCAGGAAAACCTTAGAAGATAAGGATGAAGAAAAAAAGAGTAATATTATCCACAGAGAAAGTGATAAATTGTCAGGGAGAAAACCTATTGAGTTTATCCAGGCAACGCACCCGATAGTCATTATAGATGAGCCTCAAAGTGTTGATAATACCCCAAAGGCAAAAGAGGCTATTGAAACTTTAAATCCGCTTTGCACTATGCGTTATTCTGCTACACATAGAAACCCTTATAATCTACTTTATAAACTTGATCCTATTAAGGCCTATGATATGCGCTTGGTAAAACGAATTGAAGTTGCCTCTGTTTTGAGTGAAGAATATTTTAATGAACCTTTTATTCAATTTAAAGCGGTTGATAATCAAAACGGAATCAGGGCCAAATTATCTATACATGTGGATTCGTCAAGCGGTCTGAAACTTAAAAATGTGACAGTTAGTTCAGGAGATGATTTATTTATCAGATCGAATGAGCGGGAAAATTATCGAAATAGTTATATCATCAATGAGATTAATGCCGAACCGGGTAACGAATATATTTCATTTACCAACGGTATAACCCTCAGTTTAGGGCAAACTCAGGGTGGTTTAACTGATGATATTATGAAGGCTCAGGTTAGAAATGCTATTCAAGAACATTTAGAGAAGGAGTTAAAAGTTAAGGATAAGGGAATTAAAGTTCTTTCATTATTTTTTGTTGATAGAGTAGCGAATTACCGCTCTTATGATGAGCAAGGCAATTCGGTAAAAGGGAAAATAGCTTTGTGGTTTGAGGAGTATTTTAATGAGTTAATCCAAAAACCGCGTTATAAGGATTTGCTGAAATTCCCGCTGGGAAAGCTTCACGATGGTTATTTTGCTGCCGATAAAAAAGGCATTTTGAAGGATACTTCAGGTAGTACTCAAGCAGATGAAGATGTTTACAATAAAATTATGAAAAATAAGGAACAATTACTGTCTTTAGATGAGCCACTACGTTTTATTTTTAGCCATTCTGCTTTACGAGAAGGGTGGGATAATCCCAATGTTTTTCAGATATGTACACTCAATGAAACAAAATCAGAAATGAAAAAGAGACAGGAAATCGGGCGAGGGCTCAGGTTGCCAGTTAACCAGCAAGGAGAGCGGATATTCGATGAGACGATTAATCGGCTTACTGTTATTGCTAATGAAAGCTATGAGGATTTTGCCAGAAAGCTACAGACCGAGATAGAGGAAGATTTTAATGTTCGCTTTGGGGCTGTGAGTAAAAATGCCTTTGCAAAAATTATACAAGTTGTTAATGATCAAGAAACGACATTAGGAGACGAAAAATCGCAAAAGATCTGGGAAGAACTAAAACAGCAGGGGCATATTGATGAGGACGGCCAAATTCAGCCTAAATTTAATCCTTCGGATAAATACTTTGAAGTAAAACTTAGTCCAGAATTTCAAGATGTAAAACACCAGGTTATTGATATCGTTCAAAGCTATCTGTTTTCTGAACACGTTGTTAATAGGAATAATCGAAAAACTTTAAAAATAAATAAAATGATATATCTTGATGATGAGTTTAAGAAGCTTTGGGATAAAATCAAACCCAAAACAACATATTCAGTGGAGTATGACACGGATGTTTTAATTGAAAAAGCTTCAAAAGTCATAAGAGAAATGGACCGGATAGAAAAGGTAAAAATTGTCTACAGAAAAGCAGAAGTGGACATTCAAGAAAAAGGCATTGTAACTAAAGAGTTAAGAGTTCAGGAGACTACAGCCTCTTGTTACGAGGGTAAAGTGAATTTACCAGACATTCTTGCCTATTTGCAGAAAGAAACAGAGCTGACAAGAAATACAATAGTGCGAATATTGATAAATTCCGGTAGAATCGAAGAATTTCCTTTAAACCCTCAGAAATTTATGGATTCAGCTGCTCGATTAATAAAAAATGATCTTCATAAATTAATCGTGGATGGCATTAAATATGAGAAAATAGCCGGACAGGAGTATGAGATGAGGTTATTTGAGGAAACAGAAATTATAAGCTATTTGAACAATCTAATTGAAGTTAAAAAATCAGTATATGACGCAATTGAATACGATTCCGAAATTGAAAAACGGTTTGCCGAAAGCCTGGATATGCGCGATGACATAAAATTATTCGTAAAGCTTCCTTCATGGTTTAAGATCGATACACCTATAGGAACATATAATCCTGATTGGGCTATAGTTAAGCATGAAGATGATACGCTTTATCTTATAAGAGAAACGAAAGGTATTAAAGATTTTGAAAAACTAAGAAATATTGAAGCAGATAAAATTAGATGTGCCAAAAGGCATTTTCGGGAATTAAAGGTTGATTTTAAAATGGTGGTCGAGGCGAATGAAGTTTAATAAAATGTCACGTGGAATGTTTTGACAATATAATGTGATAGAGATAGCTGTACCAGTTCAATAATTCGGTAACTTTTTCTAACTTTTCGTAAGGTGCTGATAAGTTCAGGTTCACGATGTCTTGTTAAATGATTAGAATATAGCAGGAAGAAGAACCGAATTACACTTTTATCATATTTTGAGAAATTATGAACCTGTGAAGACCCCGGATCTGATCTTAGTATAAAAAATATTTCAAAGAAGACTAGAAAAAACAAATTGGTATGTTAATTGTTATGAATAAAGAAAAAATAAAAAAAATATCAACTTTCTTAAAAATTATAGGAATAACTGCAATTGCTATAGGACTCATTCTTGAATTTACAGATTTAAAGGGGTGTCTTATTGACAAACAACGTATAGAAATTTTGAATTGGGTACTTAATTCAGATTCTGGAATGTCTATTGAACTACCAGCAGCAAAAAAATTTATGAAAAAATTTCCACCACCCGAAAATGAAAAAAATGAAAATCTCACTCATCTAACTAAAAGCGTAATGCAATATGAAATCGGTGGAATTTTAAATTCATCTGTCAATTATATGAGAAAAGATACATCTAGAACTAGCCATGTGGCAACACTAGAAGAAATTCGTAAGTGGGCCAATGAAACTCCTTATCCATGGATTTCTTGGTGGATAACATTATTTGGTTTTATAGGATTACTAGGAAATTTTATTATAGAAAAGAAATAATAATAATAAATGGGGAGACATCCCATTTTCTTAAATAGGGAAGGCGTACCAAGTCAATAGTCCGGTAACTTTTGGATTGTCCTGGAAGAAAAGAGAAGAGAAATAATAAAAGAGTGGATTGATTCCGGAAGGATTAAAGCGTGACAAAGACTAATGGTGAAAGAAATTTCGAGCTTTTCTGTAATTACCACGATTTTAAATATAAAAAAATTATAGAAGAAAAAGATGTACAAACCCCTGATTATCAATTAGTTATTGATGATTATTTAATAATTACCGAAGTTAAAGATATGGAACCAAATAAAGAAGATCAAAAGGCTTTAAAAGAATTTTATGAGAAGGGATATGTTGTTTGGGGACAATCAAAAGTTGGTAGCAGGGTAAGGAATAAAATTATTACTAGTAAAAATCAAATAAAAAGATTTACTGAAAATAAATATCCTTCAATCTTGTTAATATTTGACCACAGAAATGAAATAACACCAACCTTAACAGATTATGAAATTAAAGTTGGAATGTTTGGCTTTGAATCAATAAATATAAATAGTAACTTAAATTATCGTAAATTTGGCGGAAAAGCCCAAATGACTAAAAATAGCAGGAAATATATTAGTTGCATTGGATTATTAATAAAAGAAAAGAATGCCTCACCTTTCTTGAAGCTTTACGAGAATTATTATGCAAATATCAAAATAAAATATGATATTTTTAGAAAATATAATGATATAAGTATTTTTAAATTGGAATATCCGCCAGACCAAATATTTAGCAATTGGGTTGCAATATAATTTGAAAAAAATAGGATAATTATAGAACCTAATATCTTCTACTCTAAATCATGTAATTATGCCGGGGCAAATCACTAACATATCTCAAAATGATACATTTGTGCAAGAAGCACACGAGTTAATACTGATCGTTGAAAGGAGTTGAGATATATGTCGAAAGATGCACCTGGAATGAAGGGAATTCGTTCTAGAAATAAAAATGGGAAATTGCGTGATAAGCGCGATGATACTCATATAGGTACCATAGAAAAACAATATGGTATTGATCTAGGCGTAAGATCAGATATGCAATTAGGTACATACCTAAAGAAACATCAGATCAAATCCCTAAATGATTTAATTAACAAAGAATAAGATAATATGATTTGCCTCGACATTAAAAAAAAGATTTTAAAATTGTATGAATGATAATATTCAAAATAAATATTTAGAAGATTTGAGAAAATATAATAATTATTATTTGTGCCTGGTTCTATTTTTTTATTTTACTAGATTATAATAATTTTTCTGTATCTCTGTCCCGTAAATTGAAGACTCACTCTTTTTCTCTCTATCTCTCTAATTTACCATTGTCATGCCAGAATGACTTTTCTTTAATATTTCACATTTAATGTAGATCTAATTTAATCCATTTCACCTAATCCCGATTTATAAATTCTGGCCACTCTTTCTAATCTAATTCACCTGGCTAATTTAATCTACTCCGGTTATTCTAATTTTACAACTCATCCACGCGCGGGGCGGGTAACTTTCCTTCCCCCTTAAATCCCCCCTAAAACCCCTCTCTTATCCCCCTTCTTTTTATTTTTGCTCCTTGGCTCAAAAGCTACACTCGCGGGGACGCTTCTAAGCATAAGTGCAAGGGAAGGTAACGCTCTTATGCCCCGCTGTTGCTTCGCTTTATTCGTCACCGCAAAAAAATAAGGTTAGGCTATGATTCATTAGGGGGGAAGAATAAGGGGGAAGGAAAAACTGCGGTCGATTCACCTTCACTCTACCAGCATAAATGTAAGCCTATCGCTCTTTCCTCTCTCCCTTGCCCCGCCCCTATTCTGTCTCTGTTAGTCTATTTGTTTCCGCAGACCCTTTTTTCGTAACACTCCAGGCAATTCAAAAGCATTTTAGGAATAGGAAAAAATACTTTTCTATTGCCTGATTGATTGTCTTAATATTGCCGTCAGGAATAACCACCTGTTCAAATTTTTCTCTGGCCCTTACATGGGATATTAAAAACATATCCTAAGTTGGACCAAAGAAAAATATCAACAGGTGGGGAGAGCAAGAGAACTTAAGAAAGAAAGACCGGTTAACACAACCTAAAAGAAAAAGCCCTTTTAGATTGTGATCACCGGAAGAAAGGATAAAATTATATTTCAGTAAACAAGGCAAAAACAGCCCCTATTTACGAAAGATAATTTTATCCGGAGAGAAGAAAATCAAATATAGGACGCACCTACGAATGCAATATGAGACTAAAAGAAGCCCGCTTTTAGACTCATATTGCTTCATAAGTGCAAAGACAATACCGCAACATTTGGCAGCAGTGAAAGTATTCACTACTGACAAATGTTGCTCTCCCCTTTTAATGTAACTACCCAGGTAATACAAAAGGTTTTTTTGTACCCCTGCAAGCAGTAACTTCCATAGTAAAAAAACCTTTTCAGTTACCTGGTTAAAATATCTTTATATTGCCGAACGATCTGCCCGAACAAATTATTTTCTGAGTCTTTACAGGAAGATTAAAAACATCTTCCTGTTGACTCAAAGAAAATATCTTCAGGCAGTAAGAAGTAAAAAGAAAGAGCAATACACTCAACAGGATAAATAGTAATTTGCCTGGTGAGAGTATTGCCAGGGAGGTAGCAGGAGTA
>ASPC01000072.1 GCA_000405345.1 Atribacteria bacterium SCGC AAA255-N14 | reverse complement strand
TTGCAATTTATTATTATATTTTAATTATTTCAATTAATGTTTTAGATAGAGAACATTTTTATAAATACTACAAGGCAATAGCAATTATTATAGTTTTAATACTTTATTATCAGGTTTTTACATATGTTATTACGGGGAATGCTTTCACAAATAAATATATTTATTATATTAGTAGAGGAAACAGGTTTTCTAGTGTTTTTAATGAACCAATAGCTTTTGCAACATACTTAAATCCTTCTGGTGGGAATATCTTTTTCTTTTAATTTTAACTTCAAATTATCTATATCTATATTATTTTTATCAATCTTAATACAGGTGAGCCACCAACTTCCGGAGGCATTCTCAGATTCTTCTTGAAATTTAATATAAGGTAAGTCATTAAAAATTTCTTGATATATTTTTCTGAAGTTTCTTTTCTTATTTAAAAATTTATCAATCCTTTCTAACTGTGCCAAACCTAAAGATGCTTCAATATTAGTCATTCTATAATTAAATCCTACCTCGGGGTGATAATAACCTTTAGAGGCGTCTCTTGCCTGGTTTACTAAAAATTTAATATGTTCAGCTTTTTTTTGATTATTGCTTACTATCATACCCCCGCCACCGGTTGTAATTAATTTATTCCCATTAAAACTAAAACAGCCAAAATCTCCGAAGGTACCGGTTTGTCTGTTTTTGTAAGTCGCTCCTAAACTTTCAGTGGCATCTTCAATTACCAATAATTTGTTTTCTCGGGCAATTTCTATTATCTCCTTAATATTGCAGACACTTCCATATAGATGTACAGGGATTATTGCTTTGGTCTTTTTAGTAATAGCTTTCTTAATTTCCTGTGGGTCAATATTCCAGGTAATAGGGTCTACATCTACAATTACCGGTTTAGCTCCAACAAATAAAACAGGATTTATGGTAGCAATAAAAGTAAGAGAAGGTACAATTACCTCATCCCCTTCTCCAATTCCTAACTGATAAAGTGCCATATGAAGGGCAGCTGTCCCGCTTTGGGTTGATACAGCTTTTTCTGCTCCAACATATTGGGCAAATTTTCCTTCAAATTCAGGGATAAAAGGACCTACAGTAGAAACAAAATTAGTATCAATAGCTTCTGTAAGATATTTTTTTTCTAAATCGCCTAAATTGGGATCATCAAGAAATATGTTAGACATTATAAATTCCTTCTTTATATATATTTAAATTTTCTTTAATCCAGTCTATAGTTTTCTCTAATCCTTCCTCTAATGTATAGCGTGGTTTCCATCCGGTAAGATTGTGTGCCTTAGAATAATCACATACTAATCTTTGAACTTCGCTTTTTTCAGGTCTAATGCGTTTACTATCTACTTTAACTTTTAAATCAACCTTAGTCAATTCGCTGATAAGATTAACTAAATCACGTATAGAAATATCTTTAGCGGTGCCTATATTGATAACCTCACCTAAAGTATCTGGATGTAAACCTATTTTATACATTCCCTCTACTGTATTTAAAACATAATTAAAATCTCTGCTTGAATCCAAATTACCTAATTTTATATCTTTCTTACCATTTAAGGCTTGAGAAATAATGGTAGGAATTACAGCTCGAGCTGATTGCCTTGGACCAAAGGTATTAAAAGGACGCACAATAGTAATTGGTAAATTAAAAGATAAATAAAAAGTTTTAGCTAAATAGTCAGCGCTTGCTTTTGTAGCTGCATAAGGAGATTGAGGATTTATAGGATGATTCTCATTTATAGGAATATGTTGAGCAGTTCCATAGACTTCACTAGTTGAAGTATGAATTACTCTTTTGGTTTCAAGTTCACGGGCAGACTGTAAAATATTGTATGTTCCTTCAATATTTGTCTTTATATAAGCTAAAGGGGAATAATAGGAATAGGGAATGCCTATAAGGGCGGCAAGATGAAATACGTAATCAATTCCTTTCATGCTTCCGTAGACAGAATCATAATCTCGAATATCCCCTGAATATATTTCTATATCATTAATATATTTTGATTTCTCCAGCCATCCCCAAAAATTGCGGGAATTATAGCGGACAAATGCTTTTACTTTATGTCCATGTTCAACTAAATATTCAGTGAGGTGAGAACCTATAAAACCTCCCGCACCGGTTACAAGTATCTTTGCCATTAATTCTTCTCCTTTACCATTTTAAATCTTTTAGCTTAATTTGCCAAGAATTTTCTTTATCTTGTTCTGCATTTTCACAAATCTCATATACAGAATCATATTTATCTATTGCAGGTTCCCATGAAAATTTTTTAGCATGGTCTTTGATAATAGATCTATTCCAATTCATATTCAAAGCCTTTTTTATAGCTTCTCCAAACTCATTTATATCTCTATTTTTTACCAATATCATACAATTTTTATTATATAAATCTCTTGCTGCCTCTAAATCACTAAAAGTAAGTACTGGAACTCCGGCTGCAAAAGATTCAATCATTGGCAAACCAAAGCCCTCGCTAGTACTGGTAATTACTGATAAATCTGCCATATTGTAATAGTCGATTAATTCTTCCCCTTCTTTAAATCCAAGTAATTTCACATTTTCCTTAAGTTTATGTGAATGTATGTAATTTTCCAGATTTTCCCTCTCTGGCCCTTCTCCTATTAAATACAGAATAACATTATTTTTAACTTCTAAATTCATATTATTCAGAGTCTTTAATATAAATATTTGATTCTTACGTTTTCCCAATGAGCCCACGTTAAGTAATATTTTTTTATTAATAGGTACCTGATATTTCTTCTTTATTTCTTTTCTATCTGTATTCAAAGCAAATTTATCACAATCAATCCCATTAGGTACTAAAAAGAAACGATCTTTCTGTGTTGCTTTAAATTTATTTTTAAGGATATTTTTGATTCCACTGCTTATATATGTTACATAGACATTATTTTTTTGGGAAAGAAATTTTAAAATCTTTTGCTCAAATTCTCTTTCGTAGGAGGATATCAGAATATTTTCATCTAAAGAATTAATGCCATGCAAGGTAATAATTATTGATTTTCCCAATTTAGAAATCGGATTAATAAAAGATAAAGCAGATAAGCCTAAACCATGAATATGTATAATATCCGGATTAATTCTTTTTATTACTTTAGAAACATATCCCTCTATTAATAAATTCTTAAATAAAGCTAACCTTGCTCTTCCTTTTTCACCTGATTTATCTAATAAAAATAAATAAAATAAAAATTTATTATAGTGCGCATTTTTAAATAAATCTCCAACGGATAAACCAATTATATTAACACCCTCTATAGTACAGGAATTACACAATGTAGAAGTTAGTATATATACTTCATCTCCTCTTGCTGCAAATTGTTTGGCAATCTCCCAAGTAACCATTCCAAAGCCAGTTTTATTCCTAGAAAATGATTTATTTTTTGGATAATAAATGTATGGCATTAAAAATAATATACATCTGGATGCCATTAAACTACCTCCCTTTTTGTATCTGCAGTTTCATTTTTTATACTTAATCTCCAGCACATTGCCATGCTAAACCAAAAAACTTTTTGAGAAAAAATATTTTCACCAATACCCACCATAATCAAGGCTATAAAAACAGCAATATAGGGTAAAATATTAAAATCATTTTTAAGAAATTTCAAACTCTTAAATAATGTTATCACAAAAAAACTACCAAATATAATTAAACCTACTATCCCAAACGGTACTAATATTGCAAGTATAATATTATGTGCACCTGCATTTATATCATATTTCGTCGAATATAAAGTTCCAGATCTTGCTCCATCAGTTCCAAATAACCAATAATTAGGCATAACATCCGATAAATAACTCTTCCAAATGTAATATCTGGATTAACTTTCAACATTAAATTAAGTTTAATATTTTCATTCGCTGTTTTCATCACAATTATTCATCTTCTTGTTATTTTTTTATAACAGCTTTTATTCTATATATCAATCTTTTACCAAGTATTGCAGATATGTGACTTTTTATAGTGATCGGAAAATACTTCGTCATTAGATATTGAACATCTGAATGTTTATATTCAGATAAAAATTTATCTCTCTTCGGATTAACCTTACCGAAATTGGCGATATTTGTATTTTCTGTCATCGCATCTTGTAGTGTAATTGGTTCGAAAAAAATTTTATCTTTTATCACTGAAATAACATTAGCCGCTTTTTCGTTATTTATAAGTATTAAAGAAATACCATTTTTTCTCTCTTTTTTAGAATAATTCTGCACTACTGCTCGCCAATAATCACCGATTGTAAAGTCTGCTACTCTTGGTAGCTTTGCATAACTGCACTCAACGCATGATTTACGTATAGACAAGGAAGCATAAAATGCTTTCATAAACAAATTGTTTTGCGCTTTAATTGTCCCCCTTCCTCCATTTGCATAAAGAAAATCCATAGCAGAAACAGACCATCCATATTTTTTTGAACGAAAATCGACATCTACAATAGACGAACTTGCTTTCTTTTCTAAATATGCTTTATACCAGTTAAATACTGATATTGAAGGAACACCATGGCATACAATTTCACAAGTAATCAATTTTTCGCATTTTTTATTTTCAAGAAATGTATACAGTCCAGCAATCTGACAAGGACAACCTGAAAACAAAACATATCTATTTAAAAGAAGTGCTTTTTTCACTTGGCGAAAGATTAATTTTGTGTCGCTCTGTAAGTATTTTGAGCCCCTCATTCTCTTTACATCATCTTTTGTGGAAGCAACTGTATGATATGGGTTTAATTTATTGTCCAATACAACCCCACATGCAATTCCTCCTAACGAAAACACATATTCCGCAAGAGCAGAAAACATTCCACCAGATGAGCTATCATGTCTTACCTTAGCATCTTTGTTCCAACCCGCATAACATATAGGTTCAGTATAATTGCACTGCTCTGTTGCATTCAATACCGGGCAAACAGCATCACATCTACCACAGCTGATACATTCGCTAACGTTTATATGTGGTTGTAAAAAACCATACTTATCATATTGCAGTTTGATACAGTCCTTGGGACATATATTCACGCACGCCCCACAACCGGTACAACTTTCAATATTACACAACATAAGAATTACTTCTCATAGAATGCAGTATTTCTAATAAATATACTTCTGAACGTTTTTTTATTGGATTTATGTAAGATTCCACCAGCGTATAATTTATTTTGCTTTCTTCTTCTGAAACACTTTGCCCAAGAGTAATTAAACGGGTTTCTAAACCCGTAAATTTCATTAACTCCTTGATACGGCTGTTGTCCGAATCTTTTTCGGTATCTGCCTTTTTACAAAAGCTATAAAATTGCCTTTTAAATATTATGGAAAATACACTTCCATGGAAAGAATCAGTGCACACATAAGAAGCGTTTTGTATCAAACCTAAAAACTCCGCTGGTCCTACTTCATAAATTACTGTTTTTTTTGGCATATCAAGCGGCGAACAGGGTATATAATACGCCTTGATGCCTGTCTTGTTTTCAAACTGCCGAACAAATTCCCTTGGGTATTTTGTATCTCCTAAAAAATAACATAGTATATATGGTTCTGTAATTTTAGGTTTTACCGCCATTTTTTCCCATAAATCTTTATCTATTAATAATGTAGGATCTAAAACATGTGATACATTTCTATTGACAATTTTTTCTAGAATTTTGGCTCCAAACATTTCCCTACAAGAGAGATATTTAAACTGACGAATATATTTTGCAATTTCTTTCTTTTGGTCAGATGTAAAACTTGTAACACCTAAGCTAGGTGCATAAGAAGCTTTTTTTCTATTATTTTTTACAAAATCAAGAAAATATACCGAGCTAGAATAAGATAGATTAGGATTCCATACCTGATCACTACCAATAATATAGATATCATATTCTGGTGGTTTCTTTTCTAACTCTTGTGATGTAGCATACTTTTTTTGACTTACACGTATGTGCTTCATATAAAAATCTTTAAAATAATCTCTTCTGAGAGACATCTTTCGAGAGTAAATAGTTTTGACAAAAAAATATTTAAAATTAAAAAAATAATATGGAATCCTTTTTATTCTAATCCATAATCGTTTATTCTGAGTAGGAACTAAATCTTTAAAACGATAATCAATATATTCTACATTATATCCCAGATCAGAAATTTTCCTTTGTAGTGCGTAAGCTTGAAGCATAGTTCCATAATTATTCAAAAAATGACAAGACAATAAACCAACCTTTTTGATCACGATATAATTACCCCATTTTTAATAGTTTTTATTGTTAAATTAATCATTATACTATAAAAATTTATTTCATTTTTATAATTTCTATTCTCATTTTTATGTAGTGAATCGAATTTTAAGAAATTCTTTTTTATCCGTGTACAAATAAAAAATAGCAATCATAAAAACAAACATACTGCCATAAAACATACTTGTAACAATCATAAAAAATAAAAAAATATATGGCATTATTCTATAATCTTTATCAATTATTTTAAATAAATTAAATATCTGCATAAGAAATAATATTCCTCCTATAATACCGAACGCTAAAAAAGAATGAGGTATTGAATTCATATACTCACTTCCTTCAGCAGAATAAAAACCTTCTGCCATATATGGTAAGGAAATACTTTTAGCTCTACAATAATTTGCAATATTTCCAACCCCTACACCAAAAATTTTTGCTGTTAAAGAAGTTAAGGAATATATTATAGGACCTTTACTAAATCGAACATTTTGCTTGTAATTAATATCAAGGACTTTATCTCTAGCAAAAGAATAAAAATCAGAATAAGAAAACTGAAAAATAACAAAAAATATAATTATAATAAATGAAATATTGTATAAAATATTTTTAAGCTTTTTACTTTTTTTAATATTATTTATATTTTTTAGTAAAAAATATAAAATTATAAAAAAGCAAGATATAATACCTAATGAAGAAGTAGATAGAATTAGAGCTACAATTAAAATTGATGAAAAAATTATCTCACGACGTTCAATGGAAATAATAAAAAGAGGAATTAAGTATGTTGCAAAAGCTATTGGTTCATTAAAAACACTAGAAAACCTGTTTCCTCTACTAATATAATAAATATATTTATTTGTGAAAGCATTC
>ASPC01000071.1 GCA_000405345.1 Atribacteria bacterium SCGC AAA255-N14 | reverse complement strand
TGTTGAAATAAGAGAATATGAAGGGGAGAGACTTTCTTCGCTCAATGATTTTAATGAAAATGCCATTAAGGGGACTCAGAAAGTAGATATTAATGAATATCTATTAGAAATAGTAGGCTTAGTTCAGGAAACAAAAAAATTTTCTTATAATGAAATAATTAATAATTTTGACCATTATAAAAAAGTAGTGACTTTGGACTGTGTAGAGGGGTGGCTTGTAAAAATACTTTGGGAAGGAATTTTGGTAAAAGATTTAATAGGGAAAGATAATATTACACCAGAAGCCAAGATTATCATTTTTCATGCTTATGATGGTTACACTACTTCATTTCCAATTAGTTATATTTTTGATAATAAAATCTTGTTAGCTTATAAAGCCAATGAAATTATATTGCCTCAGAATAGAGGATTTCCTTTTATGTTGGTTGCAGAAAGCAAGTGGGGATATAAATGGATTAAGTGGGTAACTAAAATTGAAATTTCTGATGATGAAACATTTCTAGGTTTTTGGGAAAGCAGAGGTTATTCCAATGAAGGAGATCTTGATAAAAGTTATTTTGAAAAATAGCCACTAAGTTTTTGAATAAAAAGAAGGATATTTAATAACGGGGATAACAATTATATTTTTGTAAAAATAAATATTAGGTTTAATAAAAATGTGACAGGGAAGGTTCTTTGTCATGTTTAGTGTGTCATTGCAAGACCTGACCCTATTGATACTACAGTGTTATTACTGCTACGCTTGTTTTAATTTTTGTCCTGAGCAATCCATTTTAGTCAAAAATTATACACATAAAGATGGAAGATATTATCATCCCGATGTAACTGCAAAAGATATTGCTGAACAAAAAGGATTTTAGCTCTTAAAACAATGTGACAGGGGAAGGTTCTTTCAGGGAGATAGCTGAAATTTTAGCTATTAATCGAGGTATCGTATCAAAGATGATAGTATGACAAAGAACCGTACCGGACATAATCTGATAACGAGTTATAATCCATAAGAAAACCCATTGTAGCTGGGTGATGTTTTGCTAATTTACTGTGGCGGATTCNATGTAACTTGTGATAAAATTTATNTATTATTAATTATTAATTCGGGGGAAACAATGTTAGAAAAATTTGAGGGTATTACTCCGTCACAAGAGAGTACTGAAACAATACAAGAAATTGCCAGTAGAAATTTTGATCTTTGGAACAGTGCTCTACAAACCGGAAACCCTAAAGAAGTAGCGGGACTTTATATTACCGATGCCACTTTTTTACCTACGACTTCAGGGGAATTCAAGAAGGGGTAATATGGTGCAGAAGAATATTTTGAACACTTCCTGATAAAAAATCCTAGGGGTAAAATTATCCAGGAAGAAGTTCAAACTCTTGGAACTGATAGTTATTTGCATTCCGGGATGTACGATTTTGAAGTCGGCCCGGGTGATGATAGAAAAGTAGTTGAGGCCAGATTTTCATTTGTTTGGAAAAAGGATGATCAAGGAGAGTGGAAAATAGTTCACCACCATTCATCGGCGAAACCAAAAGTTTAGTATATGACAGGCAACGGTTTTACTAGTTCAATAATTCGGTAACTTTAGCGAAAGAGCGCCAAGAAGTTTTATATGTCTTGCAGGGTGAAAGTCCTTGTTGGGTAAGGTCTAACCAACCACCCATACCAAGTGTTGCATCAAAGTGGGTAACCATTAGATGAAGCGTACACAGGGAAACAGATAGGCCATAGGGAAGACCGTACTTCCTGAAGTGAATTATACAGCCTCGTAAATAAAAATTAATGCAGATGGCGACGTCGTTTTCGCAACGGAAGCCTACACAAAAGAATCGCTAAAGGTGAGATTTTAAGAGGGTCTGTCGGGGTCTTGGCACATGGCATGTCTGTAGAGAGATATAAAGAACTTGGGAGACCCTATAAGCTCCTTAACATAAGGTAAGTCTACCCGATGAAAAGAGAGGATGACTGATGGCTTATAGGGATTCGGATCAGCTCACAGTACTCTATGAAATAGAGGAAGGGGCTGACAGAATACGTAGCCTGCAAAGGAAACATTTGCCGGGCAAGTAGGACTGGAGGAACAAATGCAAACCTCACTGCAGGGAATAGCAAAGAAGGCAAAACTGAATAAGAAGTATCGATTCCGTGATCTATATGGGCTTTTAAACGAAGAGAATCTTCTGGATTCTTGGGGTTACCTGAACAACAAGGCAGCCTCAGGAGTAGACAGAATATCAATGAAAGAATTTGAGGCTAATCTACTTACCAACATCCAGGAATTAGTTACAAGCCTAAAAGAGAAACGGTATCGGGCAAAACTGGTAAGAAGGGTGAACATCCCAAAAGAAAATGGCAAGCACCGTTCTTTAGGTATACCTACTATAGGTGACAAACTGATACAGAAGGCAGTAACCAGAATACTGGAAGCGATATACGAACAAGACTTTCTTAGCTCTAGTTACGGATATCGTCCCGCCATTGGAGCAAAAGATGCAGTAAAAGACCTATCTGCTACCCTGGCAAGAGGAAGATATGGTTACATATTAGATGCAGATTTACAAGGATTCTTTGACCATATCAATCACCAGTGGTTACACAAAATGTTAGAAGAAAGGATTGATGATGAACCATTTGTCCATTTAATAACCAAATGGTTAAAAGCAGGCATCCTTTCCACCGACGGCAAAGTATTGCACCCGGTAACCGGGACACCCCAAGGGGGAATAGTAAGTCCGATACTGGCTAATATCTACTTACATTACGTACTTGACCTCTGGTTTAAAAAGAAGGTGAAACCTAATTGTAAAGGAGAAATCTATCTCTGTAGGTATGCTGACGACTTTATCTGTGCCTTTCGTTTCTATGATGATGCAGGGGAATTCTATACAGCACTAATTAAAAGGCTTAATAAGTTCGGTCTTCCTCTATCATCGGATAAGACTAGAATCATCAGATTCAGTCGGTTTGAGAAAGGGACTAATTGCTTTGAATTCTTGGGTTTTGAATTCCGTTGGGCTACCAGCCGCAAAGGTAAGGATATGATTAAACTGAGAACCTCAAGGAAGAAATTACTATCAAGTTTGATAAAATTTAGCCTCTGGTGTCGTAAATGCAGAAATCTTCGTCTCAGAAGAATCTTTAAACTGCTTAATGCTAAACTAAGAGGCTATTACAACTATTATGGGGTTATCGGTAATTTTGCAAGTTTGCAAGAGTTTTTCCGTCAAGCGATGAAAATCTTATTTAAGTGGTTGAATCGTCGGAGTCAGAAGCGCAGTTTCTGCTTTAATATATTTAACCAGATTGCAAAATTTTATCATATTGAGAAGCCTAGAATTACAGAGTTTTCTTATCAGTATAATTCTTATTAGTTTTACTTTTACGGAAGCGAGTATTTCTGAAGAGCCCAGTGCGGTAGTTCCGCACGCTGGGATCTGTGCGGGGGCAGTCAGGTAACTGGCTGTCCTACCGTGACAACCTATGCGATCTGAGGAGTTTCTTAACCAGATGGTTGAGGTTTTAGGTATTATTATAGATAGACCTGCTAAAAGAAGACTTCATAAAACGGAAAGCCAAACTATAGAAAAATAGGATGTGTCCCTATTTTAAAAAAATTTCTCGGTATATAAAAAAACTATTGACAAAAAAGAATCATTATGAGAGAATGTTAGGTAAGAACTAACTAACTATTGAGGTGATATTTTGAAAGAATATCATAACTTGTTCAGCGTATTTAATAGTTTTATGCGAGTCAAGAAAGAGTGCAGGTTTTGTGTTATCGATAAATATAATATTTCACAGCTGACCTTTAAACAGATTGAATACTTAAAGAAATTTGATGAACGTGAATATGTTACCATTAGTCAACTAGCTGAAGATTTGAATTTATCCAAGCCATCAATCACCGAAATGGTTAAAAAGTTTATTCAACTAGATTGCGTTAAGAAAGAACAATACTCCCACTTCCTTACAATTGTATATAGTGTATATAGGGTCTTGAAATGACACATTTTCCAACAATACGTGCTTGTTGTTAAAAAAATGTGTCATTTCAAGACCTGACCCTATTTTACACTTTGACTGTCTATCCGCAATCCGCAGTTAAATTTTTATTCTATTTGGTGATTTTTCGTTTGTGGTAACCTCCTTCATCAAACGGTTGAAGTTTTTCTATCCACATTTCTTCAAGCATTTTCAAGTCATCGGCGTAGTCCATTTTTACATCTTCTTTAGGTTTAAGATAATCAATGATCTCAAAAGAGAAATTAGTTATACCGGTTTCATTAAAATCCTTTTGAAGAGCTTTGTTCATATGGGATCCGAGAGCAAGCTGAAATTTACATCCATTTATTTTCCCTTGTATATTTAGTCCGGCATCTATAAATATCTTTCCACTTGTAAGATTCTTTACCTGGAAGATACCCATTGGTAGTACAGTCTGTTTATATTGTTTTTTCAATTCTTTTTTGTTCATTTTAGCATCTTTCTTATGTAAATTAGTGAGAAGCTTGGTGCGTATTTACAGAAAACTTATAGAAACTTATGGTGGTCTTGCAATATCACTTTTCATATCCCCCCCAATTTTTTTAATATCAAGAAAAATCGTTTGTATAATATTTCTTCTGGAAGCGATGTAATAAATTGCTCCTTAAAATTATATCCGTAATGGTCTGGTCATGTTTTCAATAGAACATATCCTTTGTTATATTTCAAGACCTGATCCTATAAACTCACTTTTGACTTGGGCACCTTTCCTATTCATCTAATTTATTGTGGCAAATCTGGCAGAAATTGCGCGGCCAGGCTGCTTGCCCACGCGCGAATCGCCACCCAATCCCGCAAGTCACTTGCTGGCATCTTCTTGAGGACGGGAATGAGATTATAGGGGAAGCGCAGCTTCGCCGGGTCGAACTTTCCGCCAACGATCTCAACAGAGACCGGAGTAAGCCAGGGAAACTTCGCCAGTTCCAAATCGAATTTTACTCGCACTTCATGCCATGCATTCTCGTCTCCTTTGTCAAAAGGGCCACCGGCGAAAATTGCTACCGGTAAATTGTCTGCCAGAATTTTCCGGTGCTGGGACAAAAAATGGCGCGCATCCTTATGCCAGTGAAACATATAGAGCGGGGCACCCAGCACAACCGCACTATATCCTTCAAGTATCCGCACATTACGTATCGGTTGAAGATCCACCGCCAGCCCTTGGCTGCGAAGCGTCTCCGAGATAACCTCGGCTATCTCCTGCGTAGAGCCATATGAAGAAGCATAAGCTACGAGAACTTTCGTTTCCATCTGATTTATTCTCCTTTTGAAAGATTTCAAATTTTGATTCTTTATCAAGTCCTGTGACTTGGTACACCTTCTATTTATCTAATTTAAAAGTAAAATATTAATTGTCTAAGAAAATGGGTGTCCCTATTTATTAAAAAACTCGCTACTGGTGATTGGGCTATAATCTTACCAGGCAGGGTTTCCACCTGCTAAATATCACGACCTAAGCCTGGCCGCACAACGAAACGTCCCCCTATCTTGCTCCCTTGCTCCCTTGTCTTGCTACGTCAATCAAAAAGAAGGATATCTTTTCTTTGTCTGGATAGATTTTTTAACTCTTCACTAAAGCCTGACTTAGAAAATAAAGCAAAGTATTTTTGTCCTACATTAAAAAAATCATCGGCTTTTCTTTCTAAATTAAATAACTCATTTAGGCCGGCACTTTTATTTTTCCATTTACATTCACCAAAGATAAAAGATTGTTGATTATCATAAGCTACAATATCAATCTCTTCTTTGTTGTTCCACCAGCGTCCTATACTTCCGACTTTAATAGGAAGCATATTTTTTCTATTTAGATTTTTCAATCTTTGTAAACAAATATCCTCAAAGATAAATCCGGTGAAACTATTTAAAGAGGGTTTTATTTTTTCCTCCCAAACATAATTAAGATCCCCCTCCTCAAGATAACTCATATTAGGAAAAACATATCTGAACCAAAAACGGAAGAAGGGATCATTAAGGAGATAAATACCTTTTCTTGATTTATGTGGTTTATCTTCTGTAATTGGCACTTCTCTTTTTACTATACGTAATTCTCTTAAGACACTAAGATATTTATTAACTTTATGTGGCTCGCTAATCCCGGTTTCCTGTACTATCTCGTTTAGCCGGGTCCTACCAAAGGCAATTGCTTTTAAGATAGAGAAATATGTAGCCGGCTCACGCAATTCTTCTATTAATAAAAAACGAGGTTCGCTAAAAAGAAAACCATTTTTATTTAAAATTTCTTCTTTTACATTTTGCTCTATGGTCTTATGGTCATTGAATCGTTGGAGATATGCAGGTGTGCCGCCGAGCATACTATAGGAAAAAACTCTATCTTCTTCAGAATAGCGGGGGAAAAAGAACTTAAGGTCTTCAAAAGAAAGTGGATGTAAGGCAATCTGCCCGGTGCGCCTGCCAAATAAAGGACTCTTGCTCCCCAGGACTTCCTTTTCCATAAAGCTCATATAAGAACCACACAGAATAAGAAAAATATTGCTTTCCTTACCTTTTTCATCCCATATTTTCTGCAAGATAGAGGGGAGTGCCGGACTGCTAATACATAAATAAGGAAACTCATCGATAATAATCAAAGGCATTTTTGAGACTAAATGGTCAAAAATATATCTTAATAAAGCTTCCCATGAACCGAAGGGTTGGGTCTGTAAAAACGATTCTCCGGTTAACTGAAATATCTTTTCACTAAACTGTTTTAACTGTTCTTGTTCAGAAGAGAGGTCCGAGGAAAAAAAGAGGTGTTTTTTATCTTTAGAAAATTGTCTGAGCAATTCAGTCTTGCCAATCCTTCTACGCCCATACATAATTACAAAACGGGCACCCTGTTCCTTATGTAATTTTTCTAAGTAATTTAATTCCGCAATTCTATTGACAAACATAATACCCTCCAAATAGTATACTTTAAAGTATTATACTTATAAGTATACTATATATTATAAATAAGTCAATCGTTTTTTTATGATAGTTAGCTACCGGTTTCAGGACATGTTAATAGGGACAGCTTGAGCTCAAGTTGTCCCTATTATTTCCTATTATTTTCCGTTATCTCGTTGTGCAAAATCTTTTAGCCTA
>ASPC01000070.1 GCA_000405345.1 Atribacteria bacterium SCGC AAA255-N14 | reverse complement strand
AAAAAAACATCCATGGGATTTGCAGCACCTGCTCGCCAGACTAACTCTTTATAATTAGTCAATATGTAATAACATAAAATTATGGATATGCCAATAAATATCAAATCGTAAAATTGTATTTTATCTCTGGGACTTTTTTTATTATGGGCAAAAAGGCTAAAGGTTAAAGTTAAGATAAACATAAAATGGATAGAACGTTGAATTAAACTAAAATAAGCCCCAAACCATCCGGTATACATATGAAAAACAAATAATCCGATAGAGGCAATTATGATGGGAATAGACCATAGGCCGGTTAAATCTCTTTTATTTTTGGTTTCAATTTCTTCGATTTCTTTTAGTATTTTTTCATCAACTTTTTCTACAATTTCGTTGTTTTTTTCTTTATTTGTCATTCGTGCCCCCTTCAATGACAATAATTATATCTATAGGGTCTCCTCTATCAGTTAAAGAAGATAGAATAAATTCTCTCTCTTTATATTTTATTTTTTGTTCTACGGTAAAAGCCACCCGCAAAGGAAGTATTTTCATCTCCCTATTTACGTTTACTATTACTAATTTATCGGTAAATTTTATATCTTTAGAAGCATGGAATTCTTGCCCTACACCATACCAGGGATATTCCTCGGTAAGCAGACAAAATATTCCATCTTCTCTTATTTCAAAAGTATCAATTACCGGATTTAAATCTTTTGAATTTACATATTCCAAATAAAATTTATCACCAACAACAACTTCTATTTTAACTAATACAGAATCATTTTTCCTGTTAACAATCTCTAAATAATTTTGTATTTGATTATTTTCTTTATTATTTATAAAGTATAATATTATGATAAAAAAAATAATCAGGGAAACCAAAAAGGCCCCCCTGATTATCCTGCTAAACATTAAAGTAATCCCTTCTCCTTGAAGTATTTTGCTGCACCAGGATGCAGAGGAGCAACGGTCTTTACACCAATTTCGGGAATTAATAGTTTCGCAACGGGGTGGACATCATGTATTTCTTCAGCATTTTCAAATAGTGTTTTTACTAATAAATATGCAATATTTTCGTCAAGATCTTTATTTACGACCACATCATTTCCGTCCTGAACAGTCGTAACATCATAATCTTGCCCTTTATAGGTATTAGCAGGTATTTTTCCCTCTTGGTAGTAAGGATATTTTGTAACTAATTCTTTAAGAATATCATCATCTACTGACATAAAATAGACATCTCTTACTGCGGTAACTTCAGTTACGGCAGAACTAGGGTAAGCGAAATTCCAAAATACTACATCCACATTTCTATCTTTTAAGGCTTGAGCGGCTTCAGGTTGAGAATAATAACTGACTGTCATATCATCGTAAGTCATGCCCGCAGTTTCAATAAGCAATCGAGATATAGTCTCGTTTCCGCTTCCCGGAGCACCTACTGAAACTTTCTTTCCTTTTAAGTCTCTAATGGACTTAATATTAGGATCCAAAGTTACAATATGTTGGGGTGCCGGATACATGGAAAATAGTCCCAATATTGGTTCAGGTTTTCCCGTAAAAGGATCTACTTCTCCCTTATAAGCTTTATAGGAAACACTAGCCATTGCCATTCCAATTTGGATTTCCCCACTACCTGCTAATCTACAATTTTCTACTGATGCTGCGGTTGATTCAGCGGTTACTTCAATTTCTTCTGCTTTCAATAATTTAGTCCAGAGGTCAGCCATTGCTCCACCTAAAGGGTAGTAAGTTCCTCCGGGGCTACCAGTTCCAAAAGTAATATGAGTAACAGCTAAACTAATTCCGGAAAACAAAAACATTAATAAACTAACCATTAATATTATGCTTAAATATTTTTTCACTTTATTACCTCCATTTTTTTAAAATTCTTATACTTAGTAACGAAAATCTGCTCTAAATTAAAAGCTTAGCTCATGTTTAATTCTTTTAACCACCACCTCCTTTAGTCAATTTTTCTTCTTAGGAGTTAAAATTTTAATAGTAGTACCAAATTGACTTGTATTCTTCGATATCTTCTCCTCTTGTTTTTAGTTCTTGGAGATATTTATAAATAGAAATATCTTTATAGACGTAGGGCTCAACCGGAGCTATACCCTTTTCCCAGGGATGCCACAAATAAATTCTTCTCCCCTCTTTACTTATTCCTATTAGCTCTCTGTCTTGTCCTGCCCTTACATGATTTTTGCCTAAACGAGGAACATTAAATACCGGTTCATCGGTCCGAAAAATACCAGGTATCAATCTTGCTTCTTCTTTTCTCTCTTGCCATAAGCGGGCTACTGGAATAAGATAATCCTTGTGTTCTTCCTTCCCTTTAGGATAAAAGGTGTAATAAGGGTCTACTCCCGCCTTTTTCATATTTATTCTGTTAGATACGGTTTGGAATCTTCTGCTAGTTTCTAGAGTAAAAACTTGCTGATTATATACATAAATTCCCCGATTCCTTAGCTTAGTAACTGCCTCTGCTAACTCAGGAGTGATCTCGGATGCGCTCTCAATGTGAGTAACTACACAGACATTTCTCTTTCCGGGTTTTATATAACCCGCTAATAAATCAACTAATTTATCAGTTATTCTTTGAGGAAGAGTAACTAAAACTCTACTCCCCCATCTAATATTAATTACGTATTCCTTTTGGCATAATTTATCCATTATATATTTTATTCGCTTATTATTTAAAGCAAATGGGTCGCCACCAGTTATCAATACATCGCTCATAGCCGAATGCTGTCCAAACCATTGTAAAGCTCTATCCATAGATTCCTTACTAGGCATACCCTCAGCCTTCATCGGACCAGTTATTTCCCAGTTTCTCTGACAATAGACACAAATTTGGGGGCAGGTATCGTAGGCTTTTAAGATAGAAATCATAGGGTATCTTCTGGTAATTAATTCTTCGGGAGAAGTATCATGTTCACCCATAAAATCAAAATAATATGATTTTTCTTTCCGATGTTCTATCATCAATTTAACATAATGCATGGGAGGAATAACCTGAGATCTCACCTGATAATCATATTTTCTATCACTACGAGAAAAATCGAATAAAGAAAGATAGTAAGGAGTAATACCGAGAGGTATTTTATTTTCTATAGCAATTTCAATAGCTTTTATGTCATCCTTAGTAAGAGGAATTAATTTTTTAAGATCTTCTAGATCTTCTTTATCCTGGAAAATATGTTTTAGGTGCCACTTATAATCATTCCAATTGTCTAATGTTGCTCTAAAATAATCTAATATCTTTTGGCGATTCTCCTCTCTTTCCCTGACCAATTTAGGATCAAACCCAAAAGGATAACGGTTAATAAAACCTTGTACTTTTTCATAGAGTTTATCTAAGTAGTTGGAACGGGTTCTCCCTGCTTCTCTGCCTTTAACTTTGGCAAAATTTACATTCTTAATACCATCTTTTTCCAACAAAGGACTTAACCATCCTGAGGAAGTATCTGCTTTCCCCTTTATCGCCTTAAAAAGATGAATAAATTCTTCTAAGAAACCTTCGCTGATTTCTTCGGTTATTTCTTTATTGTCTTTAGTAAGACTCCATAAATAATCTAAAGTACTAAAACCAGCGATTTTCTCATTTCGAGGGGAAATAAAATTACTAAATACTTTTATGGCTTCTAATGCAGTAGCATAATCTAATTTATGTAATTCTCCTTCTCCTTCTCTATACTTCCATTCTAAATCTTTAGAAAATTTAAAAAGACTCTGCCGAGCTTTCTCTAAATCCTCACTTTCCTTTAATAATCTAAAAATTTTCGGATTTTCTTTCCACAGCTCTTCAATTAAGTTCTTATTCATTTTAATTTATTTTTCCCCTTTCTAAAAAATAATTTATTAACAATATTCATTTCTTTAATATTAAGTAAAAAAAATTTATAATACAAATCTTAATAAAATACCTTATACTTTTCCCAAATTTCTTCTAATTCAGATAAAGATTCTAAGTTCTCCTTTCTTCTTCTTACTCCTACTGCAGTTACTAAAGCATTTATCAAACTAAGAGGAGCAGTAAAAGAATCGATAAAAGAATTAAGATTGCTTTCAGCAAATACGCTAATATCGGCAAGTTGAGCTAAGGGAGATAATACACTATCGGTAATTGCAGCTGTCTTTGCTCCTTTCTTTTTGGCATATTCCATAATTTCCACAGTTTGTAGAGTATATCGAGGGAAAGTAATACCTATTATCAGATCTTTTTTATTTATATTAATCAACCTTTCAAAGAGATCGCTAACTCCAAAAGTTATGGTAGTTACATTTTTTAAAATCAAATGGAGGGTGTAACCCATAAAGTAAGCTAAGGAGGTGGCAGTTCGAAGACCTACAATATATATACAATCTGCATTCAACATTTCTTCTACTAATTTATTAAAAGATTCTCGAGATATATTATCCATAGTCTTTTGGATATTATCAATATCATTACGGAAAACTTCGTATAATATACTTTCCCCGCCGTTAGCTATTTTTATAGATCTTTTTAGCCGGCTAACGGTATTTAATTTGTTTTTGATTCTATTCTGTAAGTCTTTTTGTAAGGCTGGATAACCTTCATAGCCTAAAAAATCAGCAAATCTTACAACAGTAGATTCGCTAACTCCTACTACTTTCCCCAAATTAGCCGCGGTAAAAAAGGTAGCTTTATCAGAATGTTTCAATAAATAGGTAGCAATTAATTTTTGACCTTCACTGAATTTTTTATAATTATTTTTTATGCGCGAGGTTAAATTAATATAATTATTCTCTTTTTCAGGATTCAATTTTTAACTCCCTTAAATTAGTCGTTAGTGAATAGTGAATAGTCGTTAGTACAAGAAGACGCGACACACCGTGTCTCTATTTTTCCTTTGTAAAGGCACAATGGATTGTGCCCTCTCTGTTTTTCTGCTTTTTGCTTGCCTTGCTAAGCGAGTATCTACTAAAACAGGGATTACGGAAAAAGGAAAATCCTATACAATAAATTTCAATTATTACTTACTAAACAATAATGATAGTGCAAGAATTGCACCAATATATTTTTTTAATGCAACTCTTCCTTCTATTATATACTATACTACATAAACTTGAAAAATCCTTCTTTTTTTTAAAATATTTTAAATATTTTCTAATTTTATAAAACTAAAGGGTTAGGTGAGTTTTAAAACTCACCTAACCCTTTAGTTTTTCTTCTATCTAAATAAAATTAGATAACTATATTTATTTTTATTTTAATTTTATATTCCTAAATCAATTCATATTTATTTCATTCTTTCCTCTACTATTTTTAATACTTTCTCTTTCTGCCCTTTTTCTTTTAATAGTAATTCTTTTATAGAAGAGGAAAGTTCTGTTCTTATTTTCTCATCTTTAATCATTCTCAAATTTATCTTCACATTTAATATGGCACTCTCCAGGGCTGCTTCTGCCATTAAGACCGCGACTCCAGCATCACTTATTACATTAATATTACCTTTTTCAGCAACTTCTTTAGAAAGACTCAGTATGTCCAAACATTTGTAAGCTGTTTTCAGGGGAACTTTTGCTGCTTCTACGAGCGCTTCTTGTATCTTCTTCGTCCTCATCTTTTTTTCATCTTCAGTATCCTTGGGCATTTTATAAGTAGCCATAAAATTATTAAAAACTTTAACATCCTCTTCTATCAACTGACTTAATTCATAGCGTAATTTTTCCGAAGAGCTTATAATTTTCTTAATATCTTCTTCTACATCTTCATATTTTTTCTTGCCTACAGTTAAATTACCAACCATTGAAATTAAAGCTGCCCCCAGCGCCCCGGCTAATGCAGCCACACTTCCTCCCCCGGGAGTTGGTGAATTAGAAGCCAGCTCGTCTAAAAAATTACTGACTTTTCTATCGATTAACATTAATATCCTCCCTTTGATTTTAATATCATTTTTACTGAAAAACATTTATTATATTTATGTATATTATTTAGTAAAATTTAAAATTAAAAGCGAAAAACTAAAAACCATAATTCAAAATTCAAAACCTATCTAGCAGGTAGCATTTATCTTAAAATAAATTAGCCGTTAATTAAAATCTCAAACCCTATCCAATATATATATGTATATTTACTTTTGATTTTTATTTCTTTGCTTAGCTATTTAACTCGATACCCGATACTTACTAAATTTCTTTCTTCTATTTTTTTTACTATATACGAAATACGACATGCGATATACGATATACGCTTTATTTTATTAAATCAGGATTTTCGTTTTTTATATATTCCGTTAATTTAGTTAAATAAGGGGCATCAATTAATACCTTTCTTCCCTTCCATCCCCTCATAAAATATACCAAAGATTTTTCTGCACCCTCTTTAATCTCTACAGAGTCCATTTCTTTAAAATTAAGTCTATCTTTTCTTTTCATTAAAAACAAAGTCGTAGTAGTTATCAATATTCCTTTCTCATCAATAATTATTTTAGTTTTATTAGACACAACTAATATAAAGAAGAAACCTAAAACTAATAAAATGGTTTGATGACTGATAACTCCCCATATTATTATAATAATTCCCACCGCTAAAGAAGAATATTCCAACCACTTCTTGGTCTCTTTGGGATTATAAGTTTTAATCATTATGATCTCCTTTAAGCTAAATTAATTACCCAATTGACCAATTAATTTAGTTAGCTAATTATCTGTGAGCCATCTATACTATATTTTTAATCTTTTCTCTTACTCTTTAAGTAGGCTTCAATAAAGTAATTTATTTCGCCATCCATAATTGCCTGTAGATTTCCACTTTCCACTTCTGTTCGATGGTCTTTCACCATCTGATAGGGGTGAAATACATAAGAACGTATCTGGCTTCCCCAGGCAATGTCTTTCTTTTTCCCTCTAACCTCTTTTAAATCTTTTTCCTTTTCTTGCTGGTAATGTTCAAACAATCTTGCTCGTAAAATATTCATTGCAGTCATTTTGTTACTGTATTGAGATCTTTCATTTTGACATTGTACTACAATATTGGTAGGTAAATGGGTTATTCTTACTGCAGAATCAGTGGTGTTAACGTGCTGACCCCCTGCTCCTGTGGCTCGATAAGTATCTATTCTTAAATCTGATTCCTTAATCTCAATCTCTATTTCTTGATCAATTTCAGGGATAACCTCCACCGAGGCAAAAGAAGTGTGTCTTCTTTTGTTGGCATCAAAGGGAGAAATTCTAACCAGACGATGTATTCCTTTTTCTGCTTTTAAATATCCGAAAGTGTGGATTCCGCTAATAGTGAAAGTAACATTCTTTATCCCGGCTGTATCTCCAGACGAGATCTCTATTATCTTGGCAATATACTTATTTTTCTCTGCCCATCTCAGATACATCCTCA
>ASPC01000069.1 GCA_000405345.1 Atribacteria bacterium SCGC AAA255-N14 | reverse complement strand
ATGCCTTTGGCTACCTCGAAAAGCAATATCGGAAGAATTTCATCGCTGGGTAGTTGCTTCAATCTTTCTTCTACCTTCTGGCGATCTTGCCATGATGTCCCAGGAGATCCGAGTTCATATACAAGTTGGCTGATCGGTTCCGAACCACCATGTCCAGCAAAAATCGAAGATAAGAAAAATAAAGCTATAAATAGCAAAATGATTACATATTTTGTCATAGATTACTCCTGTTTTTTATGGCCGCATTTTCAGATATTACATTCGCCTTTAAAACTCTTATTCAAAGCAACCTACCATTTTGACAACTTCCTTACCATTTCTCGATTTACTCCAATCAAAATGGCTATTCTTCTTTTTGATAAATTAGATTTTCTTACTAGTTGTTGTATTAAATTCTCTATTTATCTTATACTCTGTCTTTCAAGAAAGTTCTTTTCTTCATACAAATTAGTAAAATCAATAAATTCTTAAGTGCGTTTCCCAACTGCCTATTGACTTATCTTGGCCTACACTTCAAATGATCTCGAGTTTCTTCGATTATTTCCCACCCTCCTTGTACCTGATATAGTACCACAATCAAACTCTTTTATGAAAAATTAGAAAAAGTTACCGAATTGTTAAACTATACAACTATCCCCTGTCACGTAACCTAGCCTTTATTATATTGCAAGATCTGACCCTTAAAGATTTTGACCCTTAAAGATTCCTTCCGATTTCATCTAGCGTTTCCGCTGTTTGTGAAGCCCAAAGATATTGGGTGAACGCAGTGAGCCATAAACAGCGTGTTATATGCAGTGAACTCAATTTTTTTCTTGGTCCTTTGAAGTCACCGTAATATTAATTTGGTTGGATTTCAGATAGCCTTGCCAGAGAGGTGTCCCTAATTGCTTCAACTGTTTTTTTCTTTCAGGCGAGGGATGCGGTAGTTCGTCCCAGGCATAGATTGCCTGTAGCGTATATCTCCCCGACTCTGGAATAAACTGAACATATTCAAATGGAGCGTGCTCAAAAACCTTTTTGTCCGTCCAAAATCTTGAATTCAACCGGGTTCTCTCTTGATAGGTCTGACCCGGCAGAAGTTTCAACAAATCCGGAACTGTATGAAGCATATTGGAAGATACGGGGACTATTTCTATAATTGATGGAGAACCGCCATCGCTGACATCAGTAACTATAACTTTCTCCAGATCGTACAAGGGTGCTTCCTCCGGACACTGTGGCTGCCGGGCATTAACCAAAATCACACTGGCTTGGGAACCTACATTTTCAAATATAACGTACAACCAGATATCTTCTCCTTCTTGATAAGATAGCTTATCAGTCCAAATGCGAAACCGAATACCGTCTGATACTTCACTCCATGTTTCATTTGTTGTGGAGCTTTCAGAATTTGCGCTTAGGGGACTTTTACATGAAAAAACCAAAAATGTAGACACAATTAATAAAATCACTATCAATAAAAAATTTCTCATTTCCTGCCTCCTATTCGAACCGATTGTGTATAACATTCTCGGACTTTATCAAGCCAGCCACAGGCTGGTTTGCGTAAAGCGACAACCTAACCGTAAAGCACATGTTATCCGACGTGACCTTCTGCTATTTATTTGAATCTATCACATCAAATCTTATACGTTCCGACATTGGGCCAGGCACAGAAGATAGATTTCCCGTTGTCATATAAAAGAACACTTCATACTCTCCGGGCAGTAATTCCTTGCCAACAACAATGTCAGCCTCAAACTTAGCTTTTGATTTTAAAGTGACCCAACCGTTTGAGCCACGATATCCATCTGCTACCCTAATATTACATCCATGCTCAACAAGCTCTCTATCAGACCAAGGTAGAGAAATCTCACGACAGGCAATTTTTAAAGGTTTAGTATTCTCCTCAAAAGAACAATAAAAATATTGGTAATACCAATAAGCCCGATTATCGGAATCTTTGTAACCGATGGCAGCATTTTGAAAGGGGCATTTTGTCGCAAGAACAACTGCTAAGCTCCCCGGCCGGATTGTAATTTCCTCTTTAGACTCGTTGCGCAAAACGAGATGTAATCTGAGACCTTCCGATTTCTTAATGCAGTCTGATTCTACACTAGCAAAAAGAGCGAGTCCCGTAGCAAATTCCTTGACAGATACATTGTCGACTTCTTGAATCATAGCACCGTCACCTTTAAAATTATCTATCTTTGATACATTCAGTTCCAAGGGCCTACTAAGATACATTTTTAATTGTTTGGCCACTTTATCAGATATGAACAAATGATATGGACCGAGATGAAAAATATTCTGTCCCCAACGGTCGATTGTAGCATACCCATAATAAGTACCTGATCCAATCTCTTCAGCCCATGATAAATCCAAAGATACGAACAAGCACAACACTATAGAGAATAGCAATAAACTTAATGAAAACCGCTTCAACTATTCTTCACCTCCATCTGAAACCTGTTCTATCTTCTGGCTAAACAAACCACCAATTATCCAAATCATTCCTTCAGTATCTAAACCACAATACTTCAAGAGGTTATTCCGGATCTCATCTACATTTTTCAAATCAGCTTTAATATGGCTATAGAAGTATTGCATGCTGGCATCTGTTCCATCAGAAATTTCTAAATCCGAATAATCTTTTCCGGTAATTGCAGGAAGAACAGCTTTTAAAGAATAACTCCCTTTCTGAATAGGATTATAATAATCATAATTCTTAAAAGGTTCTGCTAAATCGATAATTCTGTTTATTGTATTCTTAATAAAACTCTCGTATTCCGGAAAATCTTCTGCTAATTTCTTTAGTACACCTATTTCAAAGGTTTTATTAAAGACAATAACACTCCCTGTTTGTCCAATTTCTTTCCCTAACCTATCCAATAATTCAGGCCTGGGATCTTTTTCTCTCCGGGCAAGGAAATCAAAATGTTTTACTTTATTATTTTCATCCTGGATATGAAGTGAATATTGAAAAGGAATTTTCTGGTATGGTCTCGATTGATCAAATATCGGGATTGCGGTATCGAATGTTTCAAAATCTAAATAATAAAGCGGGTATTGTAATTCTTTTGAAAAATTTCTTATTTTATCTTTATTGACTATTATTTTATTTCCATCAACTGCTTCTTTAATGATTTGATCTTTGTTGGAAGATAATATTTCGTCCTTTGGAATATCTTTGATATCTAATATTCCATCTTCGAATAACTCCCAATATTTCCGCCAGTTAGTCAACTGTAAAACATGATATTCCGGAAGATTACCCCAACATTTATCTTTTAAAGGACAGTCATATGGTTTATTGCATTTTTTAGAAATTGAGACTTCAGGAGGTTCCCTCTGTTCCATTATTTCAATATATTTCTCTGAGTTTTCCTCAATATCATCAATTTGATTGACCTCCCTGGTAACATCTTCCTGCAATACCAGCTCATTTGGAATGACATTCCCTTGCTTAATGTAATCTTTATTAATATATTCAATGAAACAATTTTTTTATCTTTATTCCATTTTTCTCACAAATATATTTTTGGAATGCCAAATCAGGAATATGCTCATCCTTTACTTTTGTTGATGCTTTCATCTCATAAAGGTTCCAACCATCAGCTGAAGGCTCAAGGATATCACCTTTAAAGAAAAGATTTTTATAAACCACGCATGCTTCAAAAATTGTCTTATTTTGACGAATTAAATTTCGAGCCTCTTTAATATTTTCGCCATGATTAAGATTGCCTAAATCCATACCGTCAGGGAAAAGTTTTTTTACATACTTCTCAAAGTCTCTTCCCTGGGCAAATTTATGTTGGTCATACAAAGAAAGTTCCGGTAATTGATGTCTGGAAGAAAACCATAAAAGCCTTGGGCATTGCTGTCCACGCATATATAAAGATTTGGTCAGAAATTTCATTGTAAGACCCTCTTTATTATTAAAATGGGTACATATACTATTTATCTAATTTAAAAGTAAAATATCAATTATCAAAGAAAATGGGATGTGGCCATATTTGTTCAAATATAACATTATCAAGAATATATTATATTTATATTGCAAATTGTGTCCTGCGAGGACACAATTTGCATTCATAATATAATTTTGCCCCTTTATTAGAGATCTTATTACGATAGTTTGAGTGCTTCCAATTAGCTTTATAAAACTTCTAACATCTTGAGATTAGACGCTTAATTCTGCGAACCGGAATTTCCAACCTCTTAGCCTGATCAATTTCACCCTACACTCTATTATTCTCATTTATTCTTCCTTCCCAATATATTTTTTCATAAGCTCTTTTGCCTTACCTAACCCTTCTTCTGTTAGATATACTGATTTTGCGTGTTTATTTCCATTAATATATCCTTCCTCATTTAATTCATCCAGGGCCTCAAAGGGATAACCTTTCCAGCTCCTTTGAACTTTTATAAGACCGACATCTTCTTTCCATGATGTAAGATATATCAGTAATAGAGTTAATTCTTTTATTGTTTCATCCATTATACTTACACCTTAATTACTTATTTCTAATATATTTAAATATATTTCATAATCAACAGAATAATAAAATGGGATGTGTCTATTTATTCCAAATTTGTGAAGCCCCATTTATTCTATTTCTTCCAACAGCCTTTTATTGCATCCCAAGTTTTATCTTCTCTGGTTTTATTCTTAATTGAATTCACTATTGGTTTCAAGAAAGAGGTTATTCTCTTCATTATTTCATCAAAATCCTGGTTTACATCGAGAAGTCGTGATTTTCGGAGAAATAGCAATATGTTTACTCCTCTATCGACTTTTAAATCATAGCATTAAGCCATGTCTGCAGCAGTGGCTTGATTCGGCAAATTTCAGCATATTCAAGCAGTTTTTCCAGATTACGATCCTTGCGCTTGAGATATTCAGAAAATCCTTCCTTGGCTATATCAAGACCCAGCTTGTTGCGATATCGAAAACAATCGCATATAATTTTTTCCGGATTATAGATACGAATTTCATGACCTTTAATCTTTATCTTGTTAATACCTGCTTCAAATTGTTTCTTTGAAAAATGATAAAATTCAACAGGTTGGTACTCAATTTTCGGCTCCCTTGACCCCCGACAGATAGCCATTGAGATCACTGAAGGGTTAAAAGTAGTCAGTTCATAATATGATAGGGCCGAAAGAAGGCATATCACCCCTCCCGGAACAGCGCGGGCGAGATCAACAAAACCCTGATTAGAAATTAGGGGAATTTCAGCCAGTCGATAGAGACCTCTCTTCACCTGTATTACCTGCCCTTTTTCCCTTGCTCTTTTTATATTACGAGTATGTATTCCTGCTGCCAGAATATCTTTTGTCCTGGCAAAACCTTTATGCTTCTTAAAAACTTTATAAATTCTTTCATCTTTCTTTTTCATGGAAACCCCTCTGGACGTAACTGTATACACATTATAATAAATGTAAACACTTTTGTCCAATTTTTATTTTTTATCATCTCCCACACTTTTTAAGCCTTTCTCTTACCCACAGACAATCAGGTTTTCCATGGGTATTTCCGTCCCCTCAAGTTCTTCCTCTAAAAATTCTCTTACACCACAAAAACCTCTCCATCTGAAACCTGCACTATCTTCCTGCTAAACAAACCACCATGTTTATCCCCCCGCTCCTATCAGAAATCTCTTCCCTGGTGATCTTATAACTTTTATACCTATACATTAATTCTTGCCCACCCTGCTGTGTTATTCTCCTGCAAAGCCAATAAGTAAAGAAAACTCTGATGTTTGCATATTTTTTGATGGGTAAGGAATCATGGCATAATCTTTTAAGCAGCCAAGAATATTGGCAGTATAAAAATCAATGGCGAATATTTCCCCTGTCTTTAAAGAAGCACGGTAAAAAGAAACAAGCCGGTCAATATTCTGGGTTGAAAAAGAAAGAAGGGTCAAATATGTTATATTTCAAGACCTGACCCCCAATATCTTGAATTTCCAATTTCACTATACTTATACTTATAGGGGTCAAATCTTTATTCTTAACAGTAAATTAAATAATTTGTCAACGATAAAGATTTAAATCTTGAATTTTCCTTTGATCCCTTTTACTTTCTTCTGGTTGTGCGTCTCTACGTTACTGAGCATAGATAGATTCAACTTTTGCCTGAAGTGAATCTGACATAATGAAGTCATTTTTGCAAACATGCGCAACAGCTATGTATGGCTTATTTTTCTTTTCAGGTTCTAGAATACCGATTTCTTCCTCAATGTCGTTTTCCAGGATGATTGTCTTCCCAAGGGCAGAATCTACGTTCGACTCAATCTTCTGGGAAGATTTGTCAGCAGACAGAATGGCATCTGGCGACTTGCTGGTCTGATGGTCTTTGTCGTAAACAACGACATAAGGGATCTTGAATCGATTGAGAAGCCGTAAATAATTGGGTATCGCGTCCTTTGACCCACAGTCTATAATNGTATATTCATGTCGGAATATATTCAATTTATTTGCAAGCTGGGGTAGCACAGTTTTATCAGTAGGGCCTTCAACGAGAACTACTTTTTTAGCGAAAAAAATCTCACCACGATCCGGGTTGATCCAGTAGGTCATATTGAACAAATTCTTGTCTTTCTCTTCTGGGAACAACTCTTCCGTACATTGTAGAACCGTGGTACCTTCCTCAAGGGAATTCTTCCGAACAACGCAGATCGAATGGTACCATTTAAGTCTGATAAATGAACTCGAATGAGTACATAATAGTACTTGACTCTCACCGCTTGATAGTTTTACCAGCGAATCGAATAGCTCGCGTTGGGCTTGTGGATGTAAGTAGAGTTCCGGCTCTTCTAAGATGAAGTACCACGATCTGGACGCTTGGCGGGAAGAAAAACCCTGGGCTGACGCCTCAGCCCCATCAGCCTCCTCTCTTTCCTGGCGCATAAGTTTCGCAAGGGATCGTACTAGTGCGAAGATGAGAGAGCGCTGTAGGCCTTGCCCTTTTCGACCTACATCAGTACGAATCCCATCATTCACCCAAACTTTAGTACCCACTTTGAAAATGTCATTGATATCAGGTGGGATTATATCGACATCGATAGTTGTATTCCAATTTTCTATCTCGATATTAATGGATTCTTCAAAGGAACTAAGTTCTGTTGGTCGAGCTATGTTTTCTGTACCGTCCTCATTCATTCTGTTGAGAATGCGCATAAGCGACACGATTTTTTCTTTAGCCTCTCGAAATTCCTGATTCTCCTCTGACATCTTGTTAATGACTCGTTCGTAGAGTGCATTAAAGACCGATCGCCCCTTCGTGGAAAGGTCGTCTTCTGCTTTCTTCACAGATGGTACGAAATAAACATCTCCGAAGATTCCTTTAGCCACATTCTTAGCGCCAAGAAAAGGACCTGCTTCAAGCTCGTAAGAAAATATTAGATCCTCACGATTCTTGTTTATGTATTTTTCCTGTGCTTGACGGAAGGCATCTTTCGTAATACGTCCAGAATCTGGTAGTAGCTCTGCCAAAGGTAGAGTCTCTGCATCTTCTCTCTTTATGTAATTTGAGATATTTTCCTCCCTTAACCAGTCTTCTTCGGGAACCTCCACATATCCATGGTAGGTGAATACACAGTCTTTTGTAGCTTCTTTTCGAACACGTATATTGTTCTCCGTAGTCACGTATTTTTTGAATGTCGTTCGATCTCCATCATCCAGTTCGCTAAACAAAACCTCCACGAACAAATCCTCTCTGTCCCGGTAGAAATCCAGTACATCCAATGGAATCTCACCAAAAAAGAAAAGGATTGCCGATAAAATGTTCGACTTGCCGTGGTTGTTTTGCCCTATAAAAATCATCAAGTCTTCAGCAGATAAAGATAGTTCATGAATTGATCGCCAGTTGTGTATGATAAGCTTACGTATTTTCAT
>ASPC01000068.1 GCA_000405345.1 Atribacteria bacterium SCGC AAA255-N14 | reverse complement strand
AGATGATGAAGCAAGCACTTTCAAATATCAAAGATATCATTTCCGAAAAACAGCTAATAATATCCATTGCTGCGGCTACCAGTACTCAATTCATAGAGGAATGTTTAGAGAAAAATATCCCGGTAGTCAGGGCGATGCCTAATACACCCGCCTTAATTAATGAAGGTATGACTGTTCTTTGTCCGGGAAAGTATATTGATGAAAATCACATACAGTTGGCTATAAATATCTTTGGAGCAATAGGGTTAGTGGAGGTTGTTTACCGGGAAGAATTAATGGATGTAGTTACAGCCTTATCGGGTAGTGGACCAGCATATACCTATATAATTATCGAGTCATTAACTGAGGGAGGAGTAAGAATGGGTTTGCCTCGCGAATTGGCTAAAAAATTATCCGCTCAGACCTTATTGGGAGCATCAAAGATGGTATTAAAAACAGGAATGCACCCGGCTTTGTTAAAGGATGCTGTCACTACTCCCGCGGGAGTAACAGTAGACGGATTAATGGAATTAGAAGATGGAGGAATAAGAGTAACTCTCATTAAGGCAATTAGCCGGGCAACAGAAAAATCTAAGGAAATTTCTCGGTAAAAAGGTATTTAAGAAACTGTCAGTATGAATACTGTAATTATAAATTATAAATTTTATTAAACAAGGAGGGAATAATGGGAAAAACAATTGTTGAGAAGATACTTTCGGCTCATACAGATACGGATAATTTTAAGATAGGAGATATCATTAAAGCCCGGGTTGACTTTGCTTTTGCCAATGATATTACCGCTCCCATAGCTCTAAAATATTTTAAAGAAAGTGGTGCCAGGCAAGTATTTGACAAAAAGAGGGTCGGTTTAATCCCCGATCATTTTGCTCCCAATAAAGATATAAAGTCTGCCGAACAGTGTAAGTTATTAAAAGAATTTGCTCAGGAATATGAAATAGAGAATTATTTTGAAATAGGAAAGATGGGAATAGAACATGCCCTTCTGCCGGAAAAGGGATTAGTTCTTCCTGGAGATGTGGTAGTGGGAGCAGATTCTCATACTGATACTTCCGGAGCATTGGGTGCTTTTGCTGTCGGGGTGGGCAGTACCGATTTTGCTGCTGTTATGGCTCTTGGTGAGATCTGGCTTAAAGTGCCATCCACTATTAAATTTATCTATTCTGGAAAATTAAATAAATGGGTAGGCGGAAAAGACCTTATTCTGTACACTATTTCCAAGATTGGGGTAGACGGAGCAAATTATAAGGTGATGGAATTTAGCGGGGAAATCATTAAAGGTCTTTCCATGGATAACCGCTTTACCATATGTAACATGGCTATTGAAGCAGGAGCAAAAACCGGCATTATCGAACCGGATGAGATTACTTTGGCATATCTAAAAGGGCGGGCTAAAAGACCTTATCAAATTTACACAAGTGATACAGATGCCCATTATGAAAAAATTATAGAGATTGATGTGAGTAAAATTGAACCCCAGGTGGCTTTTCCTCATCTACCGGAGAATGCTAAACCGATCAGTAAAGCCAAAGGGGTTAAGATTGATCAATCAATTATCGGATCCTGTACCAATGGCAGAATCGAAGATTTGCGTATAGCTGCTGATATCCTAAAAGGACAGCAGGTTCATCCTGAAGTTAGGTTGATTATTATTCCAGCAACGCAAGATGTCTACCTACAGGCTATTCGAGAAGGCTTGGTTGATATCTTTATTACTGCCGGAGCCGCAGTAAGTACCCCTACTTGTGGTCCTTGTTTGGGTGGTTATATGGGTATTTTGGCCAAAGGAGAAAGAGCCATCTCTACCACCAACCGGAACTTTGTAGGAAGGATGGGACACCCCGAAAGTGAAGTATACCTGGCCAGTCCTGCCCTTGCTGCCGCTTCTGCCATTTTAGGCAGAATAGCCAGTCCTGAGGAGGTGAAATAGAATGATCATTAAAGGAAAAATTTGGAAATTTAAAGACAACATTGATACCGATGTCATTATCCCTGCTCGTTATCTTAATACCTCTGATCCCAAAGAATTAGCCCTACATTGTATGGAAGATTATGATTCTGAATTTGTTAAAAAGGTGAATCAGGGAGATATTATAGTAGCGGGTAGAAACTTTGGCTGTGGGAGCTCCCGTGAACATGCCCCTATTGCCCTAAAAGCAGCAGGAATATCTTGTATTATTGCCCCATCTTTTGGTCGAATCTTTTTTAGAAATGCCATAAATATTGGCCTTCCTATATTTGAATCCGAAGAGATTACCAATCAATGTTCCGAAGGTGATATTTTAGAAATAGACACTACAAAGGGAACGATAAATAATTTAAGCAAAGATAAAGTTTATAAAATTAATCTTCTACCTGAATTTATTCAGAAATTAATCTCTGCAGGTGGGTTAAGAGAATATGTCAAAGAAGAGCTAGAAAGGAGAGAAAGAGGTGTATAATATCGCTTTAATTCCTGGAGATGGGATTGGACCGGAGATAATCAGAGAAGGCAAAAAAGTGGTTGAGGCAGCCTCCAGGCAATATGGATTAGAAATTAATTGGATTGAATTTCCTTTTGGTTCTGAACGTTATCTAAAAACCGGAGAATTATTACCCGATAGTGCCTTAAAAGAGATAAAAGATATGGATGCTATATATTTTGGAGCTATCGGAGACCCCAGGGTAAAACCAGGCATTTTAGAAAAGGAGATATTATTAAAGATCAGATTTTACTTTGATCAATATATTAATTTGCGTCCCGTCAGATTGTATAAAGGCGTTCCCTGTCCTTTGAAAGATAAAAAACCGCAAGATATTAATTTTTATGTGGTGAGGGAAAATACCGAAGATTTCTATATAGGAATTGGGGGAAAGTTTAAAGCCAGAGCTCACCAAGACCATTTGGAAGTATTAAGAAAATTGTATAAGGCTAAAATACAAGTAAATTTTAACTTGGAACAAGAAGAAGAGATGGCCTATCAGATCGGTTTGGTTAGTAGGCCAGGAACGCAAAGAGTGATTAAATATGCCTTTGAGTTAGCTAAAAAGAAAAACCTAAAAAGAGTCACTTCAGTAGATAAAGCCAATGTGTTAACTGATATTTATGGGTTATGGAGAGAAATATTCGGGGAAGTATCAAGACAATATCCTGATATCGAGACTGAGTTTAGCTTTGTAGATGCTATTTGCATGTTTTTTGTCCAAAGACCCGAATGGTATAGAGTGGTCGTGACCCCTAATATGTTCGGAGATATTATTACTGATTTGGCCGCGATGATCCAAGGCGGTTTGGGAATAGCTGTCGGAGGAAATATAAATCCTGAAGGTGTATCTATGTTTGAACCTGTTCACGGTTCCGCCCCCGATATAGCTGGTAAAAGCATTTCCAATCCTACTGCCACTATACTTTCTGGGGCAATGATGTTAGATCATTTGGGAGAGATTAAAGCTGCTCAAGCCATAGAGAACGCAGTAGAAAAAGTCTTAAGTGAAGGGAAAGTAATGTCTCATGATTTAGGAGGAAATTCTTCTACCGAAGAAGTGGGTGATGAAGTTATTAAAAAATTATTGGAAGTTTAACAATACGGTAAATAATTGTATTTAAATTATTAAAAAGTTAACCGCGATAATCCGGAAGAAAATGTTTTTTCTATTGTTTATTTTAAAAAGGGAAAATTTATATGAAACCAAAGAATAATCATTTTGATATGGTTATAATCGGTGGAGGAGTAGTGGGATGTGCCATTGCCCGGGAATTGTCTAAATATAAGATTAGTATTGCAGTACTGGAAAAAGAAGCTGACGTCGGTTGGGGAATAAGTTGCAGAAATAGTGGAGTAATTCACGCTGGTTTTAATTATAAACCGGGAACTTTAAGGGCTCAACTTTGTGTCGAAGGGAATAAGTCTTTTGCTAAACTTTGCCAGGAGCTTGATGTTCCTTATAAGAAGATAGGGAAAGTAGTAGTCGCCCAAAAAAAAGAAGAGATCAGGGAATTAAAAAAATTAAAAGCCCAGGGAGAAAAGAACAAAGTAGAGGGCTTACAAATTATTGATCCTACCGAATTAAAAAAATTAGAGCCTAATGTTAAAGGTATAGCTGCTCTCTATTCTCCGGAAACTGCCATTACCTCTCCTTATCTATTAACTATCGCTTTAGCAGAAAATGCTCTCACTAATGGTGTTTCCTTCTTTTTAAATACCGAAGCAAAAAGTATAGCTAAGTTAAGAAATTCTGATTTTAGAATCAATACCAATAAGGGTGAATTTACTTCTTCTTATGTAATTAATAGTGCAGGTCTCTACTCCGATAAAGTAGCTCATATGGTGGAAAAAGATAAATATCGAATTTATCCTTGTCGGGGTGAATATTATGTTTTAGATAAAAATGCCTCCTGGATTATCAATCATTTAATCTATCCGGTACCAAAGGCAGGGACAGGTGGATTAGGAATTCATTTTACTCCTACCATTGATGAAAATATCTTAATAGGCCCCAGTAATGAATACATAAAACAAAAGGATGATTTTTCTACTACTTCTCAAGTAATGAAGATACTTTCTACGGAAGCTAAAAAATTCTTACCTTTAATTTCACCCGAATATATCATCCGCAGTTATTCCGGACTCCGAGCCAAGCAAGCCCCTTCTTCTGAAGGAGGATATTGGGATTTTGTAATAGAAGAAAGCAATTCAGTTAATAATTTTATCAATTTAATCGGTATCGAATCTCCAGGATTAGCTTCTTCCCAACCAATTGCTAAAAAGGTAGTAGGAATTATTAATAAAAAAGAAAGATTAAATTCGAATCTGAACTTCAATCCCTTAAGAAAAGGAATTCTGCGATTTGAAGAGCAGGATGAAGAGACTAAGAAAACCTTAATCAAGCAAGACCCGGATTACGGAGAGATAGTCTGCCGTTGTGAAAAAGTTACTAAAAAAGAAATATTAGAGGCAGCTAATAATCCTTTGGGAGCAAGAAGCCTAATCTCTATTAAATATCGTACTCGAGCAATGATGGGCAGATGCCAGGGAGGATATTGTCAGACCAGAATTATGGAAATATTAAGAGAATCTTTTAAACTTAGCCCCCAGGAAATTACTTTAAAAGGAAATAATTCTTATCTGTTAACCGGGCATAGAAGTAATGAGGTAAGAAAATGATAGAAGAAAAAGAAGTTATTATCATTGGTGGAGGGGCTGCTGGTTTAGCCGCAGCAGTTGCCTGTAAGCAAAAAGGGATAGAAGATATTCTAATAATCGAACGGGGGGCCTATTTAGGAGGTATCTTAAATCAGTGTATCCACGACGGATTTGGTTTGGAAAAGTTTCATACCTCCCTGTCTGGTCCGGAATATGCCCAAAGATATATTGACCAAGTAGTGGATAAAAAAATTCCCTTCCTATTAAATAGCATAGTGGCAAGTTTAACTCCTCAAAAAGAAGTAATAGTAATAAATAATAAAGGACTGCAGCATTATCGAGCTAAGGTAATTATTTTAGCTATGGGCTGCCGTGAGCGAACCCGGGGAGCTATCAGCATACCCGGAGCTCGGCCATCCGGTATTTTTACTGCTGGAGTGGCACAGGAATTAATTAATTTAAAGAATTATATGATAGGCAATAAGATAGTCATCTTAGGATCAGGGGATATTGGCCTGATTATGGCCCGCCGCCTAACCTTGGAAGGGGCAGAGGTAATAATGGTGGCAGAAAAACTCCCTTACAGTAGTGGCCTCCCCCGAAATATCAATCAATGTCTGTATGATTTTGATATACCCCTTTTGTTAAGTCATACTGTAGTGGATATTCAGGGGAATGGTCGATTATCTGGTGTTACTATCGCCCAATTGGGTAAAAGAGGAGGGATTATCCCTAACACTAGGAGAAAGATAGCCTGTGATACCCTACTCCTCTCTGTAGGTTTAATTCCGGAAAATGAGCTTTCTCGAGAAGCAGGCATAGTTTTAGACCATATAACCGGGGGACCGCAGGTAGATGAGAGGGGTCAGACCAGCATCCCCGGTATCTTTTCCTGTGGGAATGTACTGCAGGTGCACGATATTGTAGATAATGTATCTTTAGAGGCCGAATATATAGTTGAGGGAGTAGCAGGATACCTGGAAGGAAAGTTGATTAAAGAGCAGGAGATTATAGTTGAATTGGGTGAAGGTTTAAGATATGTAGTTCCTCAAATTTTGTGTAGGCTTAAAGATACTATCTTCTCTTTTCGAGTTAATCAGCCAGGAGAAAAGAAGGTTTTGGTATTTAATGGTGGTAAAAAAATAATCAAGAAAAAATCTTTCCCCCGGGTAAACCCGGCAGAGATGATCAGGGTAAAATTATCCTCTTCAGAATTAGAAGGTATAAAGAGATTAAAGGTAAGGTTGGTTTAATAATGAAAAGAGAATTTACTTGCATAATTTGTCCTAATGGATGTCGAATATCCGTAGAATATGAAGGAACAAATATTAAAAATATTACAGGGGATGAGTGTCCCAAAGGAAAAGATTATGTAAAAAACGAAATCACTAATCCCTTAAGAGTATTCACCGGCTCTGTTCTGGTAGAAAATGGAGGTTTCCCTTTGGTAAGTGTTAAAACCTCTTCTCCCATTCCAAAAAAATATATAAAAAAAATCGGAGAGATTACTCGTCGGATAAAAGTAAAGGCTCCCGTCGAGATTGGCCAGACAATAGCTTCAAATTTATTAGGTGAAAAGGTTGATTTGATTGCTACCAGAAAGATTGAAAAGAAAAAATCTTTATCACATTGATTAAGGCGTACTTACAAAATAATAACAAAACAGGTGATTGAAGAGTTAAGAAATTTTATATAAAAATTGTTGTCAATAGTCAGTGAAAATGTCCCTTTTAAGGTAGTAAATCAGTCAGTGAAAATGTCCCCTTTAGGGTTAAAAACTAAAACAAAATATTTCCTTAAAGGCGGATTACTTTAAATCAAATTAACTCATACCATCCGGGATCTGCCAGGGGAAAAGGGTGCCCCCTGGCAGATATGCTATCTACTTCCAACCTTTGGGGTCATAGATAGCGGCAACGAGTTCCCTATCACTTTCTTCGTAAGTAAAATGTTCTACCCCGTTTTTCCAGGGATGGTCATCTTTAATATTTATAAACCTTTTAATCTTATCTTTCTTAGCTATAACTCTAGCAGGTCTAACCGCCTTTCTTACTTGGTAAACACCACCCTTATATTCTGCCCGTATACCGAATCTAGGGCTGGTCAATACGGTAATGATAGCTTTATTAGACATGGATACTACCTGGTTATTTTTACTTAACTGGTAGATTTGCCCTCCAAAAGAGAAAGTAGAGCCATGGCTGGCTTTCCGAGTCTCTTTCCTGCATAGTATATAATCTATATTAATATGTTCCTCTAAAGGCCGGTAAGCAGATTGGGGCTCTCGGGGGTCTATCGCAAAACGGGCATTGAATCTTTTGATGAATCCCGGAAGGAAGGTATTTGCTTCTTTAATAGATTTAATATCAGCAAGACGCAGCTCTAAGGTTAACCGATCCTGCAAGGTTCCCCATAACCTTTCGATACGGCCTTTGGCCTGGGGAGAATAGGCATAAATAATCCCCACGGAAAGCTCCTGCATGGCCCTACTAAACTGGGTATAAGCAAAAGTTTTACCTTCCAGTTCATCATCAATGGTAAGTCTGGCATTACTAGGTGCCTTAAATATAGTATGTCGGTCTACATAAATGCTAACTGGTATACCATATTCTAAAATGGTTTGTCTTTTTACCTCGTAATAACCGTTTAAACATTCATTCAGAGAGAAGTAAAGACCGGTTATATTCCCTCTGGCATCATCTATCGCCCCATGCAGAGAACATCCTATACCAGGTAGCCATTCATAAGGAGAGGCATCCATCTGTAATAAAAGTCCTTCTTGAGGCTTACGTTCTCTAGTGCGGTGAGGTTTAGGTGGCCTGTGTTTTCTGGGACTTTTAATACTTTTGGCTTTAAGGATTCTGGATACAGAAGACTGACTAATAGTAATACCTTCGTGTTCTCTCAAAAGTTCTGCAAGATGGGTATAATTTACTCCTTTATATTTATTTCTAGCAAGAAAAACAATTTCCTCTCTTCTCTCACCAGGGATAGTATGCTTAGG
>ASPC01000067.1 GCA_000405345.1 Atribacteria bacterium SCGC AAA255-N14 | reverse complement strand
GATGAGAGTAGAAGTAGTTTAATGGGTGTTTTGCGAGAACTATCCAGAGTAGGATATTTTAATTAATCAACCAAAAAACTAAAGAAAGTTGATTACTATGTATTACGGTAACCTAAATAAAATAAGGACAATTATGCTTATTTATCTAAATAATAAGCAATAATAGAATAAGGGGTAAGTCTGCCCAAAGCCGGAGGAAATTTTTTCACCAAAGAAAACTACTCCCAAAGTATTGACATACACTAGTATAAAGTTAGTATAAAATAAAATATAAAATAAAATTTGACAGTTGATTAAAAATATAATATTATATAAACATGTATAAACATGTTTATATAATATAGGAGTAACAATTTTGAAGGTTTCTAAATGTAATAATGAACCAATTCATATACAAGTTGAAGATATGATTATGGAAGATATAAAAAATGGAGTTCTTAAGCCAGGTGATCGTATTGGTTCTGAATTTGGTATAGCAAACAGATATGGAATTAGTCGCTCTACAGTAAGAAATGTATATGATCGTTTAGTGGCAAAAAATATTCTGATGAGAAGGGCAGGAAAAGGAACTTTCGTTGCTTTTCCTGTCACAACAAAGAATCCAAGTTTATTAGTAGGTTTTTCAGAAAAGATGAAAGAAATTGGGTATACTATAAGAACCAAAGTCGATAAAGTAGAAGTAAAAACGATATCTAGTGATTTACAAGAAATAATGAGACTAAGCCAAGACGATAAAATAATTGAAATTAATCGTATTCGTTATATTAACGAAATTCCATTTGTAATTCATTGTGCCTTTTTACCTTTTGAAAGATGTAAACATATAATGAATGTAGATCTTGAAAGATTTAGTCTAACCTCTTCTTTAAAAAATATTTTAGGAATTCATCTAAGCCATGCTGAAGAAACCATCTATACATATGCATCCACAAAGGAAGAAAGTAAATTATTGGAAATCAAAAAAGGTTCACCCATTTTAGCAACTGAAGGTTTAACTTATAATGATAATGAAGTGCCAGTACGGTATAGTATTGCTAAATATCGTTATGATGTTGTTCGACTGAAAACAAATCATGAGAAATAATTAATGGAGAGAAATAATGCCAGAATTCGTAACAATTGGTGAAGTTCCTGCAGTCCTAGTATCTAAGAATATTGGGCGTATGAGATATAATAAAGAATTTGAAGTCAGACCTGGCGGTGCCGAGGGTACGGTAGCTGTTGGAGTAAAAAGATTAGGTCATAGTTCTGGATGGATTAGTCAGCTAGGAGAAGATGAGTTTGGTTTTTATATCTTGTCATTAATTCGCGGAGAAGGGGTAGATGTTTCGAATGTGCATATGATCCCAGATAGACTAACCGGGATTTTCTTTAGAGAAAGGTTACCTTTTGGTGAGGCAAGAAATTTTTATTATCGAACTGGTTCTGCTTTTAGCCAAATGGGGCCGGAATCTTTGGACGAAAACTATATTGCATCGGCTAAGATTTTGCATATTACAGGAATTACACCAGCTTTGTCAGAGTCATGTAGGAAAATGATTAAATCTGCAATTGATATTGCCAAAAGGCATGAAGTTTTAGTGGTATTTGATCCTAATATGAGAACAAAATTATGGAGAGCTGAAGAAGCAAGGCCTGTAATGGAAGAACTGATGATTTCTTCTGACTACATTTTACCAGGGCTAGAAGATCTGCAATTAATTTATGGAGAAAAATTGCAGGAGAAAGATTTTACTAAATACCTTCATGATCTTGGGTGTGAGAAAATTATCTTAAAGTTAGGTATAAAAGGAGCAATTTTGTCTTTACCATCTAGAGACGAGATTGTCCCAACAAGTTATCCTATTAAAAATCCGATAGATCTTATGGGGGCAGGGGACGCCTTTGCAGCAGGTTTCATCTCGGGAATTCTAAAAGGCTTGGATCTTAAAAAAGCAATTGATCTTGCAAATATTGTAGCAAGTCTATCAATACAATTACCTGGAAATATTGAGTCTCTTCCAACATGGGATGAGGTAATGAAATTTAAAAAAGGAGAGAAAATTATTAAAAGATAGTAAATCATTTCAAGGTGAATAAAAAATTAAAAACAGAAAGGAGCTTATTCATGATAGATAAAAAAATAAAAGGCATTTTGCCTGCCTTAATTACCCCCTTTACAAAGACTGGAGATATTGATGAAAAAAAATTAAGAAATTTTTTACAATTCTTGATTCCTCAAGTGCATGGAGTATATCCTTGTGGGTCATATGGGTCTGGCCCATTAATGACTGTGGCACAAAGGAAACATGTAGCTGAAATAGTAGTGGAGGAGGTGGCGGATAAAATACCCATCGTATTGCATGTGGGAACTGCAGATACTCAGACTACCATTGAACTTGCCAAACATGCCGAGAGCTTAAATGTTTCAGCAATTGCATGTTTAACACCATATTATTATCTGCATAATTTTAATACCATTGCTGAACATTTTAAAAGAGTAATTGATTCTGTTAATATTCCTGTTTTTGTATATCATAATCCAAAATATACAAACTTTTTATCCTTTACTCCTTCCCAATTAGAAAAACTTTCGGAGATAGGACTAAGTGGATTAAAAGATAGTAGTGCTAATATAACTTTTTTTTATGAATGTGTTGCTACTATAAAAAAACCAGATTTTACTTTTTTAGCTGGATCGCAAACAGTTTTACTTCCTGCATTATTAGGAGGTGGAGATGGATGTGTTTCAGGTTTATCGAATCTTTTTCCGCGACTCGTTAATAAAATTTATGAGTATGTAATTAATAAAAAATTTAAGGAAGCACTTGAGCTTCAACGTAAGGTAAATCATTTAAGAAAAATTACAGGATCTGGTATTCCTGTTCCATTTTATCATACTGCCTTAAAGTTGAGAGGAATTGATATTGGATTTCCAAAAGAACCTCATTTGCCTTATACAAAAGAAGATGAAGAAAAGATTAGAAAGCCTATTTTGGAAGCCATTAAGCTCGAAGAAAGTTTTTCTTAAGAATAAACAATTGAGTATTAAAACACAAGAAAGGAGGTATACAAATTCGAAAAACATATCTTTAATTAATAAAATTAATAAGGAGGGTTGTAAAATGAAAAGAATTTTTTTGTTTATTTTAATGGTTTTTTTGTTACTATCACTTTTATTTACTAATGCTCAAGAATTGAAAGCAGAGGAAATTTTTCCAACAAAAGAAATAACTATATTATGTGGATATTCTGCCGGGGGAGGCACAGATGTACTTACAAGAAAATTAGCACAAAATATGAAGGAATTTTTAGGTCAGCCGGTTATTATTGTAAACAGACCAGGTGGTGGTGGTTTAGTCTCTATGAAAGAGCTTGCAGTTGCAAAACCTGATGGATATACTCTTGGTGTTTTACTTGGTAACCAATTCCTTCAAAAATATTTAACGAGCGAAGTCTCTTGGATTGATCCTCTCGAAGATGTCACCTTGATAGGAGTTTTTAATGCAGATGCCTGGGGAATAGCTGTACAAGCAGATGCCCCATATGATACTTTACCAGAGTTTATTGATTACGTGAAGAAAAACCCTTATGTTAAGGTTGGTGCAGGTTCACCAGGTAGTGTATATTATTGGGCATGGGAAGCCTTGATAGACATTAGTAATATTCAATTGACTATTGTACCATATGGAGGGACCTCTTTGGCTCTTAAAGCTGTAGCAGGAGGTGAACTAATTGCTTGTGGTGCAGGAGCTCCTGAAGCAGATTCAATGGAGCGTTCTGGACTTGTTAAAATGCTTGGTATTGCTACAGAAAAACGATTAGATGCTTTCCCAAATGTTCCGACATTTGGGGAACAAAATATTGACTTTACTTTTAGTACTTGGCGTTCAATTGTAGCGCCTGCCGGTATTCCCAAAGAAGTGTCTAATATATTAACTGAGGCTGTTAGAGAGGCTTTTTATTCTGAAGATTTTGAGAATTTTGTTAATACTCAAGGATTTGGGGAACTTTATCTCAACCCTGACGATGGTATGATTTTCTTCAAAAGTCAAGATGAACTTTTCAAATCTTTAATGGAAAAAACAGGAAAATTACGCGAATAGTATAGATGAGAATACGTGAAGTAATTACAGGATTTTGTATTATATTAATAGCTGGATTTTTATGGATACTGTCAAGGAACATACCTTTCCAAGGTTTAAAGGCAGGCTTAGGGCCTGCCTTTTTCCCCTATCTATCCTTGGCCATTCTTACTATTTTTGGAATTACCTATCTAATAGTCAACCTTTTTATAATCAATTTTCACAAGGGGGAAAAAGTAAATAATAAATTTTGTTGGCTAACAATTGTAATTTTTGGATTATTAATAATATATGCAATTTTATTTAAATATTTTGGTTTTATAATTTCTACACTTTTATTTTTAGCATGTTCAATGATAATTCTTAAAGTAAAATGGTTATATGCTATCTTAATTTCTGCTCTCACGGCAAGTGGATTGTATCTAATTTTTATTACTTTTCTTAAAGTTCCATTGCCATAACTAATGAAAAAACCATAAGAAAATGATAATAGTAAAGGAAATATAAAAGGAAAAATGTTAGAAATATCTGAATCCTTAACACTTGGTTTACCCTTAGTTATGAATCTTTCTGTTTTAATGTTAGCAGTATTGGGCAGCTTGCTAGGGCTTTTCATAGGGGCAATACCGGGATTATCAGGAACTATGGCTATGGCAATACTAATACCCCTTACTTATTCAATGAATCCACAACAAGCTTTTGCTCTTTTGCTACCTACTTATGTATCTGCGTGTTATGGGGGTTCATTAAGTGCTATTTTATTAAATATCCCGGGTACAGGAGCTGCGATTATGACAACTTTTGATGGTTACCCAATGTGCAAACGTGGTGAAGCTGGTAAAGCAATAGGTATATCTTGTATTTTTTCCTTTTTTGGAGGAGTTTCGAGTGCACTTTTTCTAGCATTTTTTTCTCCAATATTAGCTCGATGGGCTTTAAAATTAGGAACTCATGAATATTTTGCAGTAGCTATTTTGGGTCTAGCTNTAATTTCCTATATAAGTTCTGATTTATTTAAAGGTTTAATAGCAGCAACTTTTGGATTATGGCTTTCCTCAATAGGAACTGATTCATTCTCATCTTTTCCACGTTATGTTTTTGGAAAAGCTGAATTAATGAGTGGATTAGGATTTATTCCTGTTATGATTGGATTATTCGGTATTGGAGAAATTTTGAGTTCAATTGATATGGGGCTTAGTGGTGGGAAATATACTAGCAAAAAAATTACTGGAATAATGCCCAAGTTATCGTTGTTGCTTACCCTAATTCCAACGGCAATACGATCACTTATTATAGGTACCTTTATTGGCATTATTCCAGCAGCAGGTCCGACAATAGCTTCTGTGATTTCATACGGCATGGAAAAAAGGATTGGTCGTAAGAGAGATATAATGGGAACAGGAGCTCCAGAAGGACTGGTAGCAGCAGAAACTGCCAATAACGCAGCAACAGGCGCAGCAATAGTCCCTTTAATTACACTAGGAATTCCTGGCGATGCAGTAACTGCAATACTACTTGGTGCACTTTTACTACATGGACTTCGCCCAGGACCTGCCCTGTTCATTGACAAACCTGATATTGTTTCAAGCATCTTCATTCTTTTCCTTTTGGGTAACTTTCTCTTTCTTATTTTCGGGTTGTTGGGGTCAAGATTATTTGCTTTAGCATTGCGTATCCCACAGAATATATTATTCCCTGTTGTTGTAGCTTTTTGTTTTATAGGAGCCTATGCTGCTAATAATAGTACTTTTGATATAATGATTCTTATTGTTTTCGGGTTTATTGGATATATAATGAAAAAAATAGATATGCCACCTGCTCCATTAGTTTTAGGCTTTGTTCTTGGCCCAATAGTTGAGAGTAATTTACGAAGAGCTCTAATTTTGTCAGATGGGAACATATTAACTTTTTTTACGCATCCAATTAGTGGTGTAATTATTGTATTAGCAATTTTATTGCTTTTAAGCCCAATTATGCTAAGAGTTACTTATTTTAGAAAAAGAAAAATACTGGACAAGAAATAATGTAAAAAATGTAAAATTTTCTTTATGCAAGAATAAAATATATGACTAGGGGAATATTTGTGGCTATAGGAGGAGGCTGTCGAAACATATGATATTATATCCTGGTGACTCGACCGAACTGCCGGATGTTCCTCTGCCTCTCCCTTCATCTAAATGGTAATATGCCTATACCAAGTGGCTATGATAGATGGGATAGCGGTTTAAAACAGAAAGGAAAAAAATAATGGTATTAATTGGATGGCTTGTAATGGCAATTGTATCAGTTCTATCTATTTGGCTTTCTGGGCTCATTACTATAGGAAGCACGCACCCGATAGAACCAATGATGATCGGTATTATTCTGGGTGCTACCGCCAGAAATGTGGGGCTATTTCCGAAAAAATGGGAGCCCTTCCTGAAAAAATTTGAAACACCGTTGTTATGGGGTGTAATCTTGCTTGGCGCAGGGTTCTCCATAGCAACTGCCAAAGAAATTCCCTTAAGTTTAATAGTTATACTGGTAACAATGACAGTGGGTTTCTTTTGCACATACCTGCTAGCGAGGAAAGCTGGTCTATCCGATAAACTCAGCGCGCTTCTTGCTGTGGGAACTACTATTTGTGGAGGAAGTGCTATAGCTATTACCTCTCCCTTAATTAAAGCAAAAGAAGAAGAGACCAGTTATGCTGTGAGCGTCATCGTAATTTCCGCATTTATTCTGATGATTGTAATGCCGTTTCTTGGAAATATAATGGGAATGAGTGAAACTGCTTTTGGTGTATGGGCAGGGACATCAGTACATAATACGCCACAGACTATCGGCACCGGTTATATTTTTGGAGAAAAAGCAGGTCAGATAGCAACTATGGTTAAATTTACCAGAAATATGTTTATGATTGTTGTAGCGATGCTGGTTTCTTTCAGCTTTGGAGCCAAGGAAGCTACGCAGCAACATTTAGGGAAAAAAGCCATACTAAAAGCATTTCCATGGTTTCTTTTTGGATATTTAGGCATGGCCATCTTTGCAGCTAACGGATTTTTTACTTCCGAGGGAACAGCGTTTTTTGGAAGAGTTGGTAAATTCCTCATTCTGATGGGAATGGTAGGGATAGGTTTCGGAACAGACTTCATGCATATAAAACAATTAGGATTTAGACCTCTTATAATAGGAATTATTGGTACTGTTATTGTTTGTGCGACAAGTTTTGTAACTTTAACTGTATTAGGTTTCCGCTAATAACCTAGATATAGCGAGTAAGGTAAAGAAAACAGATTCCTACGTTTATAAAGGCGTGGGAATTATCTTAACAGACTATCGACTATTCAGATTTGTTGGGAATCTGCTCTCATCCCTACCTTAGCAGATGGGGAATTCCCACTAAATTAAACTATCCTAATTGGTTTTGATATAGGCGGGTACTTTACTTTTCAGAGGTTTAAAGCGCTGTAAAAGATTAATAATCTGGATTTCCTGCTACCAGAAAACAATCAAATCCAGCACCTGAACCAAGGTCAAGTACCACCTCGCCTTCCTTGAGGCTGGCTAAGGCTGTTGGGTTTCCGCAACTGAGCGCCAAGATAGCTTCGTCTGGGATAGCTTCCAGTTCTCCTTCTGAATAGCCAATAGACTTAGCAAATTCTTTGGTATCTGGTCTACAAGTGCCGCACCCACAACCGTCTTGCCTTTGAGCAATCTTGCCGTAGGCTTTTCTCACAACTTTTTGTGTTTTCTTCTTGTCCATTTTATTTCCTACTTAGTTATTGATTCTACTACCAAATTATAAAACTTTATAAAAGCCCGGCCGAAGTGATTTCGCCTAACTTAAATTAATCGAACCACTTCGTTTGTGCTCGCCTCTGGGTGAAATTTAGAAAAGTAACCACTAATTTTCCATGTAGTATTCTTTATAGATTCTTATACTTATTATAACTAATTATATTAATTCTACAAATAATAATTTTATATATTTTTTCTTCTAACTACCCCACTAAAGTTTACACTAACTTTTATATATAGGTAAATCAAGGGGTCCTTCTTGTATCGGGAAGGATCCCTTTTTAGTTTTATGAAATAACGAGCAATTCAGAGAAAATCAAAGATAATTACACCTTTATCTATGTAAATCAAAGCGGACACTTTATTATTGACTTATATAAGGTATTATGATAATATGTTAATATACTTCTTGGTTTTACTTGATCCAAATCCCATAAGAAAGGAGGTGAAAAAAATGGCAACAGTAATAACCGTCCCTCGTGATTCAAGCCTGCAATTTAGACTGGTAATAGGTACCAATCCG
>ASPC01000066.1 GCA_000405345.1 Atribacteria bacterium SCGC AAA255-N14 | reverse complement strand
TAAAGGGGGAGTACTTATTGTATTATAAATTGTACTCCCCTAACCCTTTATCATAAATTGAAAGGAGATGTTGATTAGTGGATAGAAAGACAAAAGTTTCAATAACTCACAAAGAAATAATACCGGGTTCTCCAGGAAATTTTGGAGAAGATGCCATAGACACTGTTTACCAGATGTTACATAAAAACATTGAGTTGATTGGGGGTATAGAGCGGATAATTAAACCTGGTGATAAAATTTTGTTAAAAGTAAATGCTTGCTGGCCAGTATCCCCTGAATCGGGTGTTGCAAATGATCCTCGAGTTGTTGCCGCCCTAGTAAGGTATTTAAAGAAAAATACAAAAGCTAAAAGCATAACTTTGGCGGAAAGATCAAGTATCGGAGCCGATTCTTTTGAATCTTTAAAAAAAACAGGAATTTATGAAGCTGCCATGAAAGAAGGAGTCGATAAAATAATACCTCTTGAAACTGATTTAAGGGTAAAAGTAAGAATACCTGGAGCAAAGATAGTAACCGGAGAAATTCACCTTCCTCAATGTGTTATGCAAGCAGATAAGATTATTTACCTGGCAAAGTTGAAAACTCACAAAATATCCGGAGTGACATTAGCTATGAAATTAACTCAAGGCATTCTCCCCTGGAGTGAAATCTTTCAATTTCATAGACGTGATATTGAGCAAAAAATTATTGATCTCTTGAGAATGGTTAAACCGAATTTATCGATTATCGATGGTCTATGGGCAATGCAAGGTCAAGGTCCCGGATCGCCCTATAAGGAAGACTTAATAAAAGACTTTAATACTATAATAACTGGAATTGACCCAGTTGCTGTCGACTCAGTTGCTAGTAGTATCATGGGTTTTAATCCGATGTTTGAGGTAGCTACCGTAAGAGGTGCTACAAATGAAGGATTGGGAGAAGGTAGGCCGGAAAATATTGAAGTTTTGGGTGAAGATATTAATAAACTAAAGAAAAATTTTAAGAGGGGCTATATAAGTCTTATAGGACTACATCCTAAAATACAGGCATATGTTAGTGGTAGTTGTAAAGGTTGTTGCCATTTTACAAGAACCGGTTTGGAGCCCTGGCTTGCAGATAAGGAAAAGATGAAAGATTTTGACAAAGTCGATAAAATTACTTTAATTGTGGGTAGCAATAAAGATATAGAAATTAAAAGCGAACATAATCCTCCAAAGAGTTATACTTTTGTAATCGGCGATTGTGCTGAAGAACATAAAGATAGAGGAATCTTTTTACCAGGTTGTCCTTCGTTAAGCCTTCACGGACTTATGCCTTTTATTGGATTAACAGATGAAGAAATTGAATATAAATATAAAAGTCGGATTCCTCAAGGGTTTACGCCATAATATTTAGTAATAATTATACTTTTAGGAGTTTGAGTTTTTAAAGGATTTTTTAATAATTATTTAATATGAAATATATATATTGAGGTGAAAAAAATGAAAGCAATGGTTTTGAAAGAATTTAACAAACCCTTATCTTTAGAAGAGGTGGAAAAACCTCACTATGGAGAAAATGATATATTAGTAAAAGTAAAGGCTGCTGGCTTATGTGGAACCGACCTAAAGATTCAACAGGGAAAGATTCCAGTTAAAGAATTGCCCCTTATTCAAGGTCATGAAGTTTCTGGGATTATAGCAGAAACTGGTTCCCAGGTTAAGAATTTTAAAGTAGGAGATGAGGTGTTAATTTCTTTTTACATACCTTGTAATAAATGTGAATTATGTAAGGCAGGAAGAGAAACAATTTGCGAAAATTTAATAGGTAGATTGGGTTTTGAATTAAATGGTGGCTTTGCGGAATATATTAAGGTGCCAGAAAGTAGCCTAATACGAAAACCTAAGGAATTATCTTTTTCTGAGGCAGCAATAATTTCTTGTTCTATGGGTACCGTCTATCATGCTCTCTTGAAACGTGCAAAAATAAAAGAAGGTGATTGTATTGCTATGATTGGGGCAAGCGGTGGTTTGGGTTTGCATGCAATTCAGATTGCTCCGACTCCTAAAAAATCACTCCCTGTCATTACTCCCTCAAGGTCTGGATAAGCTAAAAGCATATCTTCCATAAGAGCTAATCCTGCAGCAGGGTCGGAATCACAGAACTGCTCATCTAAAATTTCTATATCTGGAAAGTTTTTCTCCATAGTAGCTCGAAATCCTGCGGAACGACCCATTGCCCAAGATGTTCCTGCTGGCCCAGGAAGCATAATTACTTTACCTTTGTTATTTAATTCTTTTGCCATGTACTCTGCTTGTAATTGTCCAATATAGGAATCATCTGAACGAACTCTAGTCACTACATTCGTGCTATTGGTCATAACGTTGGTATTAATTACTGGAATGCCGGCTGCAACTGCTTCATCTACAATTGCCATTGTACCTTCACCGCTTGTTGCACAAATGATGATTGCATCTACTCCCATACTTATAAAATCTTCTATTTGCTGTACTTGTCGATCAATATATTTGTAACCACCCGCCTCAAACAATATAATATCTACTCCTAAAGCTTTCCCCTCTTCAAAGTAACCATATGCATGACCTAAAAAATGTGGATTGGCTAAATGGGGTAATGCCACTCCAATAGTATAACTCTTGTCCGGTTTAGGTGGTCTTGGAAGATCACGTAAATCTCCTACTTTAGCGGTCACAGTTATTGAAAAACTTAATATTAAACATAGAACCAAAAATAATAAAGCAATTCTCTTTCTATTCATTTTTTCATACTCCTTTTTTAAAATATTTATGACTTTTAGCAAATTAATTAATATCCTTTATGTCTATATATCACCTCCCTTTTTTTAAAAAATATCTTACATTTTAGCCTCTTTGCTCTACACAGGCAATATCTTAAAGATTTTATATTTTTTCTTAAATTCCTTATTTTAATTGAAATCATTATTAATCTTTCTTATAATAAACATCAAAAAATACAGCCACAATAACAATAGATCCATTAACAACCATCTGAGTAAAAGAAGATACTCTCATTAGATTGAGGCCGTTTCCTATTATAGCTAGAATTAACACCCCAAAAAAGGTTCCGACTATTCCTCCTCTTCCCCCTTTTAATGAGATGCCTCCAATGACACTTGCAGCAATTGCTTGCAATGCCATTCCTTCTCCTATGGTTGGTTGTCCGGAAGTAATGCGAGCAGTTAAAATTAAGCCACTTATTGCAGCCATAATTCCACTAATCACAAAAGAAATGATTTTATACTTACTAATATTTATACCTGACAAAATTGCAGTTTCTTCATTACCTCCAATGGCGTAAAAATATCTACCTGTTCTTGTCCACCTTGAGAATAAAAAAGCAAAAATAAATATCATTATTGCTATGGCTCCAGGGAAAGGTACGCCCAAAATTTTTCCAAAACCTAAAAATTTAAAAGATGCTGGTAAGCCTACCACTGGGGTACCATTAGTATATAAAAAAGTTAAACCTCTTATCGCTGTCATTCCGCCTAAAGTAACTACAAAAGCAGGCACTTTACCTTTTGCATAAATTGTTCCCGATATTAAGCCTATAAAGGCACCAACAATAAGACCTGTTAAAATTCCCTGCCACATTCCATATTTCACCATAAAATCCGCAGCAATTAAGCTTGATAAAGCCATTACTGAACCTTGAGAAAGATCAATGCCTCCACAGATAATTACCAATGATTGTCCTACGGCAATAATTGCAAGTACTGAAACTTGTCTTGTGATGTTCTGAAAATTATAGATGCTCAAAAAATTATTGTTTACGGAATAAAACAACATGCTCATCAGAATTATAATTAATGGAAGTATTGCGCTTCTCCAGTCAATTTTATTGTTAAGGTTTTTTTGATTTATTTCAGTATTCCTCATTTTAGAAGTTAACATTCAGTTTTTTCCTCCTTTTTTATCGAACAGCTATATAATTGCCGCTTTTAAGATTTTTTCTTTATCCGTTTCTTTTACATTAAATTCTTTAGTTACTCTCCCTTTACTCATAACTAAAATCCGATCGCATATTCCTAATATTTCTTCGAATTCCGAGGAGATAAAAATAACACCTGCCCCTTGTTTAACCAGGTCCATAATTAGATCATATACTTCAACTTTGGCTCCGATATCAATTCCTCTTGTTGCTTCATCAAATATAAAAATACGAGCATCGGCAAATATCCACTTTGCAATAACCACTTTCTGTTGGTTACCCCCGCTTAAATACAATGTTTTCCTTTCTAAATTAGGTGTTTTTATTGATAATTTACCTTTAAATTCTCTTGCAATTTCTTTTTCTTTCTTTAAGTTAATAACACTCATCTTAACGAGTTGATTCAAATTGGCCAAGGTAATATTATGTTTCACCGACATTTCTAAAACAAGCCCACCATTTTTTCTATCTTCAGGAATAAAACTTATCTTATTGTTAATGGCATTACTTGGATTATCAATTTCTACAACCTCATTTTTAATTTTAATTATTCCTGAATCTATTTTATCGGCACCAAAAATTGCCCTTGCTAATTCTGTTTTGCCGGCTCCTACTAATCCTGTAATTCCTAATATTTCTCCTTCTCGCAAAGTGAAGCTTATATTTTTTAATATATTTTTGCGATTTATATTTTCAACCTCGAACAAATCACTTCCGATTTTCACTGTTGCTTTGTGGTATTTTTCCTCTAATCTTCGGCCAACCATCATTTTTATTAACTGATCAATATCTATATCATTAATCTTATTTGTTCCAATCAATTTACCATTTCGCAAAACAGTAACTCGATCAGCAATTTGGAATATTTCTTCAATTCTGTGAGATATATATATAATGGCAATTCCTTCACTTTTTAATCCTCTAATCAACTTAAGCAGATATTCAAATTCTTTTGCAGTCAATACTGCTGATGGCTCATCCATAATAATAACTTTAGCTTTCCTGAAAATAGCTTTCGCAATTGATAATAATTGCTGTTTTGCAATTCCTAAACCTTTTACGATTTCATTGGGATTAAGACTAAGATTAATCGAGTTTAACAACTCTTTAGTTTCATTTTTCATTTTTCTTCTATCTAAAATCCCAAATCTTTCAGAAATTACATCTTCTTTGCCTAAATATACATTTTCACTAACGTTCATATGGGGAACTAAATTAAATTCTTGATATATTGTACTAATTCCATTATTCAGTGCCTCGTGTGGATTATTAAAAATCTTTTTCTGGCCATCAATAATAATCTCTCCTGCTTCGGCTTTATATACTCCTGAAATTATTTTTATTAATGTCGATTTTCCAGCGCCATTTTCTCCTAATAAAGCATGAATTTCACCAGCTTTAAGATCGAAATTAACATCATCTAAAGCTAACACTCCAGGAAATTCTTTTCTAACATTTTTTACTTCCAGAATAAAATTCTTATCATTTGTCATTTTTTTATTCACCTATACTTGTAAAATCTTAGTGTTATATTTTTCCTCTTGTTATTCCGAATATAATAAGCGCAATATTTTCTCTTTATATTTTACAATCATTTGTTATTAATCTTGTTGCGAATATCTTATTAGATTTTTAGACTATTTATCAGTAAAGGATGCGGGAGGAGAAGTAGCTAATAGATATTTGCAGTCTACTTTCCCTGTTCCCTTTGCCTCATGAGGTTCCCCGGGCTCTACTACTGCGGCTTCTCCTGCTTTAATAATATAAGTTTCGTTCCCATCTGAAATTGACATTTCTCCTTCAATTACATAAAAAATGTGTTCGGAGTCAGCGTGAACATGCATCTCTGCACCACCTGTTTTATCCATTTCATTATATAGTACTACACAATTTTTAGCCCCACTTTCTTTTCCCCAAATTTCTTTCGCATAAACCCTTTCATGTTTAGGAAGAACTTTTGATTTTAAATTATTAACTTTAATATGCTTCATTTTTAAAACTCCTTTTTTATTTTTTAATAATGCCAAAAACAATTTATTAATTTTCTCTTATAATTTTATCCCTGTGACTTCACCTTCTTTAACAATATAATTCTCATTCCCCTTTATAATTAACCTTTCAGTTTCATCAGAAATATGGGTTCTTGAAGGTATTTTTGCAATATCTATAGTACTCTACTAAATAATTTTATCTTTTGTTATCTACTATATTTTCACCCATTTGCTACTTTCTGCAGATGTCTGAATTGCTTCAATTAGTTTCTGTGCCTCCAGACCATCATGCAGGCTGGGTTCAGTTTTTTTATCTTCTATTATAGCCTTTACAAAATCTGTAAACTGAATAACAATAGATTCTTTCCATCCTATACCCATGCCAGTTTTTAAAGAAAATAAATTACCATAAGGATGTTCAGCACCTATTAATATGTTTTTAAACCCTATGTTTTTCTTATCTTTAATGTCATTATCACAGAATTTAATCTCGTTCAGTCTCTCACTATTAAAAAGTATACTACCTTTGCTACCGTTTATTTCAATATCCATATGATGTTTTCTACCAGCGACTAACCATGAAAAGAAAAATGTACCTATAGAGCCTATTTTAAATTTTGCCAATATTGCAGTTGTATCATCAACATCCACTTTTTCTCTTGTTATTTTTCCATTCAAATTAGATGACCTTTCTTTAATAAAAGTCTTACTTAAAGCAAAAACTTCCGAAATGTCTCCCATTAAAAATCGAGCCATATCAAGAGAGTGAATACCCATTGTTGTTAAACATCCAGCCCCAGCCAAAGACTTTTTAAAATGCCAATCAAAATAATTGCTATTCATGGACATATCTTGAGTAAAAGAAGCCCTATAATCATAGATATCACCTAATTTCCCTTTCATAATCAATTGACGAATATATACAAGGGCAGGAAATTTTCTGTAGGGAAAATTAATTAAACTTTTAACATTATGTTTTAAAACTTCTTCATATAACTCTTTAGCATCTTTCAAGTTGCTTGCCAATGGCTTTTCACAAATTATATGCTTACCTGCTTTGGCAGCCGCAATAGCAATTTCTTTGTGAAATTTATTACTTGTGCATATATCTACAATATCAATTTCCTTATTCTTTAAAATATTTTTCCAATCAGTATCCCATTCCTTATACCGATATTTCCTTGCAATTTCTTTTGCACGATCTTCGTTAATATCTACAACTGTATGAAGTACTATTTTTACTCCTGGTATATATTGCTCCAGTCTTTTGTAACATTCACTATGCACCTCGCCTATCCATCCAACACCAATAACAGCTATGTTAATTTCCTTATCTTCTGAATACGCATCATTTTTCATTATCTATACCCCTTATATTGATTATAACCTTAACTTTATCTATTTCAGGCTGTCAAATCATCTAATAGTAAATCTCTATATAATTATTTTAAATTTCTATTACTACTCTCAAGGCTTTCTGGGAAGGATCTTTGAGCATTTCGAAACCTTTTATCAGGTCTTCTAGTGGCAATCGATTAGTAATAATTGCTCCGATATCTATTTTCCCTTTTTTTGCTAAATCTATAGAAATAGGCCAATCAATTGCTTGCATCGCTCTGGAACCAATAATTTTTAAGTCCTTATAATATAATGAATATGAATTAAACTTTTCTATTGTAGGTCCTGTTATTCCAAATGCAAGTATAGTTCCTCCCGGACGAACTAATTTAGTTGCTAAATTCCATGTCACTGCCTTTCCCGCGCATTCAATAACAAAATCTGCCCCTTTACCTTCGGTAAGTTCATCTACTTTCTCAATTACATTCTCACTTAATACATAATCAGCTCCATATAAACTTTTTGCTATATCAAGTTTCCATTCGCTCTCTTTAATATCAACCCCTATTACTGGATTAGCTCCCTTTAATTTTGAAATTTTGGAATGCATTAAGCCAGCATTACCTTCTCCAATTACCACTACACTGGAATTTGGAAATATATGAACTTTCCTCTGTGCATAAACTACTGTAGTTAGCAAAGCAAATGTTGTAGCATCTACGCATGACATGCTATCCGGTAATTTAAATGCCCTGTTTTCGTTAAGGGTAACATACTCAGCAAAAGTCCCGTTAAATTCGCGACCAAACAAACCTCCATTTTTGCAAATATTTGTGTCGCCTCTCAGACAGTCAAGACAAGTACCGCAATAAGAGGTGGGGCTCATTGCAATTTTATCTCCCACTTTTAAGCTTTTTACACCCTCACCCAATTCTACAACTTCTCCGGCTGATTCATGACCTAATGTTCTAGGATAATCTACTTTAGTTTTACCTTCATAAATTGAAATATCTGTACCACATATGGCTGTTGCTTTCACTCTTACTAAAACTTCTCCATACCCTGGAACGGGTTTCTGAACATCCTCAATGTATAGATCTTTGGGTCCTTTTAATACTGCTGCCTTCATAATTAAATACCTCTCTTTCATTTATTGTAAAATATACTTTTTCAATTTGAAATGCAATGCTTTAATAATTGAAATTCTCTTTTTAATTTGCATAAAATAAATTAACATACTTCATTTCTTGGCATTTCCAAAAGTAAATCTTCAGCTTCCAGTAAAAGTTCTGCAACTATTTTGGTTCCCATATCATAAACATAAGCACATGAATCATCTTTACTGTGAAGTCGATGAAAAGGAAATAATATTCGACAATATATACTGCCTAGTTTTTCCATATAACGCACATGTAATAAACGAACTAAATAACTTATCTTTGTACAATCTTCTTCCTTCTTTAATCTTCCATATTTAAACCCAAGCAGAATAATTCCTGATTCTAAAATTCCACACCTATCACCATAACCACCGCCTCCACCGCGAAACCCGGTAGATATACGGATTACATCTTCAGGTATATTCATATTTAAAGCATCGTTGATAGCCCTTATAGATGATTCTGAGCAATGGAAACCAAATCCATCCTTCTTTTTAGTCATTACAAGCCATCTTTGACG
>ASPC01000065.1 GCA_000405345.1 Atribacteria bacterium SCGC AAA255-N14 | reverse complement strand
AGTATATGACCTTTATCAAAATATTTCTAAGTTTAAAATTTCCCAAAAAATAAATGAAGAGGTGCTACTGAAAGAAAAGGATTTAAACTTACGCATAGAAACAGCTACCCAGAAAACAAGCCCTTTTTTGTTGAAATTCTTAGAAAAAAATTTCCCTGAACGCTGGTATTTTGAAGCTGAAAATATTGGGCGTATCTCGGGTGGCTCGGGTGGTATTGAGGATTATTGGCTTCTATGGGATTCTGATGATATAGTAGGTTTTGCCAGAACCAACACTTTTAAATCATCCTATTTGGGGCCAAATATTAACTGGTGTTTTAAATGGCAAAAAGATTCTCTGGGGTTGGGTCCGATAGGAATTGCAGATAATTGCAGGGGGAAGGGATATGGGATATATTTAATGGTTAATATTATCCAATATTTTCAGCAAAAAAGCTACAAACATATGGTAATTGATTGGACCGATTTAGTAGATTATTATAAAAAAATAGGATTTGAACCCTGGATAAAATATATAATGTTGGAGAAAAAGTTATAAAAACTTTATTTAAAAAGGTTTGCTATCTTATAAGCTTTAGGAATTGTTTATCAAACATCAAAAAAAGATGGGTAATTAGTGCGAAACGAAAATTAATGTATAGCCTAACCAGGCATCAATAGAAGAACGATTAAAAAGAACAAGTGTAATCTTTTTAAAAATGCCTGGTAAAATTTCCATGGAAGGAGATGATGTCTATGAGATTAAAATAAGTGAGATTTGTTTAGGTTAGTAGCGGTACCAGTACTTAAAACAAATCCCGAGTTAAATTTTATCGTACCCATTATTAATTTTTAAAATTAGGAGGAGTTTTACAATGAAAAAATTATTTATTTGGCTACTGATAGTTACATTTGTTGTTTCCGCATCTTTAATAGCAGGGGCAGCAGCTGGAGGAACAAAAACAATAGTTTACTGGTCCATGTGGAGTGAAAATGAGCCGCAGGCCAAAGTGATCAAGGCTGCAATTAACAATTTTGAAGCTGCAAACCCAGGAATAAATGTTACTGTTCAGTGGAGCGGACGTGACATTAGAAAGATTCTAAAAGCTGCTTTAGATGCAGGAGAGAATATTGATATTTTTGAAAATGACCCCGAATGGCTTGCCGGTAATCTTGGTGTAGACTATACTCTTAAGTTAGATGACTATTTTGCAAAGACTTATACCACAACTGATGGCGAATCATTCAAGGATACATTGATTCCTGCACTTGTAACCTGGACATCCAGCCTTTCAGAGGATCAAGGGCAGTATTATGTACCGAACCAAGCGTATATTGTTTGTATATTCTATAGTAAGAATGTTTTCCAGAATGCAGGCATAGACAAGACTCCACAAACATGGGATGAATTTCTTACTGTATGTGAAAAATTAAAAAAGGCAGGAGTTGCTCCTATAACTGTTGATGATGCATATTTGGATTTGCTTACAGGACAATATCTGGGCTTATTAAAAGGTGAAGAATGGGTGTCACAGCTTATGCAGGACGAAACAGGTGCTATGTGGAAAGACCCTGCAGTTGCTCAGTTTGCTGAAGCATTTGAAGACCTCTACAAGAAGGGATATATTTCAGAGACGGCAGCAAGTAATAAATATCCGGCTGGTCAGCAGGAACTGGCTCTCGAAAAAGCCGGCATGTACCTGAATGGTTCATGGCTGCCTAATGAATTAAAAGGTACTACAGGACCAGACTTTAAATGGGGCGCATTTGCATTTCCTAACATTCCCAATGCAACTGAAAATAATACTGTAATGCAGTTCGGCTCACAGAGCTATGTTATTAATAAAAACAGCAAAAATGCAGATGCGGCATTTGAACTTCTTACTTATATTGTAAACAAGGAAACTCAGGGTGACTTTTCTGATATAGCCCTTAGTATGCCTGTAACTCTTGATACAGAATGGCCTGAAATATTGTCAGAGGTAAAACCGTTATTTGAAGGTGCTACAAAACATCATGCATGGGCTTGTAATATATGGGATGGCGGCGATTTAACAACAATCGCATTCTCTGAGTTTGCTAAACTTATTTCAGGAGGGGTGACGGCAAACAAATTTGTAAATAATATGAAAGCGGCAGCAACTAAGTGATAGATAATCCTTCATATTTTCAAGAATGCATAAGGTTTTTCTTATGCATTCTTGAAAATCATTATTTGGGTGACATTTCAAGATAAAATGTTTTGTAAACGAATAGGGATCTATACACACTTTAATCATTACTTGTGAAAACCATTAGGGAGGATTTTATGAAGCGGAACAGGACATTTATAATGGTCTGTCTTACTCCTGCACTACTATCGTTTCTTTTTTTCTTTTTATATCCTGTACTGCGTACATTATTAATGAGCTTTTACCAAGTTAAAGGTATTGCCGATGGTATGTCGTTGTGGGAATACATTGGTTTTAGTAACTATATAAATCTTATAGGAAGCCAACTTTTCCGCCAGTCTCTTATAAATATATTTAAAATATGGTTTATTGGTGGAATAATAAGTGTATTTTTTGCGACTTTATTTGCTGTTATCCTGACATCCGGTGTGCGTTTCAAGGCATTCTGGCGTTCATTAATATATCTCCCGAATACCATTTCGGCTGTAGCTATTGCTACTATGTGGACACAATATGCTTATAGCAATCAAGACTTTGGACTTTTAAAAAGTCTTTTTAGAGCATTGGGCATCCGTGCCCTGGCAGATATTCAATGGACCGGACCTCGATTTATATTTACAAGTATGCTTATAGCTTTCTGTTTTGGGTCTGTAGGTTATTTTATGCTTATACTTCTTGCGGGTATGGAGAGAATACCTAAAGAACTTTACGAGTTTTCCAGGCTTGAAGGTGCAAGTATTTTTGTACAGTTTACCAGAATCACTCTGCCTTTGATAAGAAATGTTTTTAGGACTTGTATAGTATTGTGGAGTGTTGCCGCATTTAACTTTTTTGTATGGGCTCAGATGTTTTCACCGATTCCTGTTCCTGAGACTATTACACCGGTTTACTATTTATATAATGTGGTTTTCGGATCATCTATGTTTGCAGCTGGCGGTAATATAAATGTGGGAGTAGGAGCAGCAATTGGTGCTATCCTGACAATATTAGTGGTTGTTTTATATAGTGCAATTAACCTGGCAATTCCTGAAAAGAAGCTTGAATACTAGAAAGGTATGTATATGAGTATGACAAATTTAAAATCAATCTTAAAAAAAGATGCACCACTTACACCTGTCTATATATTACTTCTGATCTGGTTATTATTCAGCATAGTTATTATAGGTTGGATTTTTGCAGCCTCATTCAGTACAACACGTGAAATTTTTACTGGCACTCTTTTTAAAAGTGGTATTCATATAGAAAACTATTGGAATGCATTAGTTAATCAAAATTTTGCCAGATATTTTTTTAACAGTTTTGTATATACTAGCACAGCGAGCGTTGGCATTATACTTATTTCAGCTCCGGCAGCATATGTCATTGGACGTATGAAATTTCCAGGCCGCAAATTATTAATAAACACGTTTTTGGTAAGCATGTCAATACCGGTAGTTATGGTAGTTATCCCTTTGTTTGCAGTAATGATAAGGCTCAAATTGATAGGCTCCATGTTTACGCTTATCATTCTTTATATAACATCTAACGTACCTTTTACCGTCTATTTTTTGACTGGTTTTTTTTCCACGCTCCCGAAGGAGCTTGAAGATTCTGCTCTAATAGACGGATGCTCTCTATATCAAGCTTTCTGGCGGATAATGCTCCCACTTGCCCAACCCGGAATTATAACTGTAGGCATTTTCAATTTCATGGCAATATGGAACGAATATTTTATGGCTTTGGTATTTGCAAATAAAACAGAGCTCAGAACGCTTGCAGTAGGACTACAATTCACAATTCAGTCAATGCGCTATGTTGGAGATTGGGCAGGACTTTTTGCAGCAGTTATTATTGTATTCTTACCTACTTTTATTCTTTATATTTTATTGTCGCAAAAAATTATTGCCGGAATCACAGGTGGTGCAATTAAAGGGTAATAAGGAGGAAAACGATGTCTATAAGAGTTTCAACTTTTGTTATACAGGGTGCCTTACTTGAAGGAGAAAACCCCCTTCCCTTTTTTAGAGCGCGGGAACATAACCTTTTCCCTACAGTGATAGAGTCATTTCCTGATAACAAAAAAGAGCTTCTGGGCTATGAGGCAGCCTTTCGTGTACTGCCTTACCGCATGCAGGACAGATTTTCAAGAAGACGCCATCCTATCTGCCTTAAGCAAATTATACTGGAAAATGATCTTATTGAGGCTGTGTTTTTGCCTGAGTTTGGTGGGAGGCTTTATTCCTTGCGTGACAAAAAAACAGGGAAGAATATATTATATAGGAACAGTGTTTTTCAACTTGCGAATCTTGCAATTAGGAATGCATGGTTTTCTGGCGGGATTGAATGGAATATTGGACAGATAGGACATACTTTTACAACATGCTCACCAGTATATGTTGCCAAAGTCAAGGATAAAAAAGAAGGGGACTTTTTACGTATATATGAATTTGAACGGTGCAAAAAAGTATTCTGGAAGCTTGATTTTCACTTGCCTTCAGGCTCGAATATGCTTTATTTATATACAAGTATAGTTAATCCATCAGATGAGAGCGTACCCATGTACTGGTGGACTAACATTGCTGTTGAGGAATCTGAAGGTATGCGTGTATTTGCACCGGCGGATGAAGTGATCTATATCAATCCTGCTGTAGAACAAAATAACCAAATAGATTATGGTATATCCAAAATGCCAGTATTGCCATCCCTCCCAGATAAGGATTTTTCCTATCCCTGGGTATCTAGTTTTTCTAATGAGTATTTTTTTCAGGTACCTGATAATGAAAAAGCACCGTGGGAAGCAGCAGTTTATGAGGATGGAAGAATGTTTTTTGAAACCTCGACAAGTATGCTGCATTATCGTAAGATATTCTGTTGGGGAAATCACGCAGGGGGGAGACACTGGCAGGAATATCTTTCAGTACCGGGTGAAGGCTATGTGGAAATGCAAGATGGTCTTGCCCCCACACAGCTTCATGGCATGGATATGCCTCCCCATGCGGTCTGGGAGTGGACACAGGTCTTTGGTATAACTTCGGTGGATAGAGATAAAGCACATCAGACAGATTGGTTTGCTGCACGATCTATTGTTGAAGAGGAGATCCGAAAATTGATATCTTATGAAGCTTTATACAAAAACCATAGCTATTTTCAAGAATGTTCATTAAATAACTCACTGGAAATTTTACATGATGGCTCAGGTTGGGGTGTTCTAGAATTATTACGAATGCAGAACGCGGGTAAAAAAAATATGCTTGATGGTTTTATGTTCCCATTATCAAGTATTGGACCTGAACAGTATCCCTGGCTGTGCCTTTTGAACACAGGGATATTACCTGAAACCGATGCATGTGATAAACCTGTATCATGGATGATTCAGCGTGATTGGGAAGTTTTGCTCAAAAAGAGCATTGAAAATTCACAAAACCGTAATTGGAATGTACTTCTTCATTATGGTGTAATGCTGTACGAGAAAGGCTGCGAAGAAGAGGCCATTGTGGTATGGAAGGAGTCATTGGAAAAATGTCCATCGGCATGGGTCTATAGAAATATGGCTGTTGCTGAGAAAAATAAGGGCAATCTTAATAGTGCAATTGAGTATATGAAAAAAGCACTGCAGTTTTTTGGTGAATTTTGTGACCAATCTCTTGCTGAAGAATATATAAGTCTGTTAAATGACAAAAGAGACTATGCAAAGGCATGGGAATATTACAAAGGTCTTCCTGACAAATTGGCTTCTGCAGAAAGAATAAAGATTATGGCCGGCGCTGCTGCCCTTGAAACAGGACACCTTGACTTTGTCGCTGGGATTTTTGAACATGAATATGCTGTTATCCGCGAAGGAGAGGTTTTATTAACAGAGCTATGGTTTAAGTATAATGCAAAAATGCTTGCAAAACAGAGAGGTGTTATATACAGTTCCGAACTTATTGAAGAATGCAAAAAACTCTATCCACCACCAAGACGGATTGATTTCCGTCCAATCTAAAATAACCATTTAAAATAGAGTTTTTAGAATTAAGATAAAAAAATCTTATTTGTGCTTGAGTATGTTATTTTAAAAATAATACTAATTATGAAGGAGGTTATAAGAAATGTATACTCAAAAGAAAGGTATCAGCCAGTGGGCATTCCCTGTGAATATGAGTTTAAAAGATTGTTTCAATTTGGCAAAAGAAGCAAAGTTTGATGGTATCGAGGTAGCAATTGGAGAAGAAGGAGAAATTACATTGAGCTCTACCAAAAGAGATATTCAAAAGATTGCGAAAATATCTCGTTCTATCGGTGTTGAAATAAGCAGTTTGGCTACCGGACTTTTCTGGGATTATTCCCTGACAAGCGATAATTCTTCAGAACGGGAAAAAGCCAAGGGGATTGTTGAGAAGATGTTGGAAGTAGCAAATTGGCTTGAAGTAGATACTATATTAATTATTCCCGGTGCGGTAGATGTTTTCTTTAAGCCCGGTTTCCCCGTAGTTTCTTACGATAAGGTTTATGAACGTTCATTCCAGGCTTTGAAAGAATTAGCTCCTATTGCGGAAACTTATAAGATAAATATTGCCATTGAGAATGTTTGGAACAAATTTTTGCTTAGTCCACTTGAAATGAAGCACTTTATAGATTCAATTGGCAGTTCATATGTGGGAGTTTACTTTGATGTGGGTAATGTGCTTCAAATGGGGTTTCCAGAACAGTGGATAAAAATTTTAGGGAGCCGGATTAAAAAAGTGCACGTCAAGGATTTTAAAAAGTCTGTTGGCACTGCGGAAGGCTTTGTAAATCTCCTTTATGGTGATGTTAACTGGCCTGATGTGATTTCAGCACTTAAGGAAATTGGATATAATAGTTATATTATTGCTGAGTTATTTCCTCCAAAATTTTATCCTGAAAGTTTAATATTTGAAACATCGATTAGTATGGACAAAATATTAAATAGAGGGGATAAATAAAATGCCACTAAGAATTGGTTTTGTAGGGAGTGGAACGATAGCTCGTATTCATATGAAAAATCTTTCAGAGATGGAAGAAGTAGAAGTTGTGTCAATATGTGATATTCTTTTGGGAAGAGCAGAAAAAGAAGCCAAAAAATTTAATGCAAAAGTATATTGTGATTACAAAAAAATGTTCGATGAGGAAAGGTTGGATGGTTGTTATATTTGTGTTCCCCCTTTTGCTCATTCGTCCATTGAATCTTTAGCCGCAAAAAAGGGAATAAATATTTTTATCGAGAAACCTATTGGACTAAATATAGATGAAGCGAAGGATACAGAAAAAACTATTAAGAAAAATGGGATTATAGTAAGTGTAGGTTATGTTTTCAGATATTTAGATATAGTTGAAAAGGCAAAAGAGTTATTAAAAGGCAAAAAAGTTGCTTTAGTGTGTGGTAAATATTTTGGCGGAGTTGCACCTGTGGACTGGTGGACTATAAAAGAAAAATCCGGAGGCCAAATAGTAGAACAAACTACACACATAATTGATCTTTCTCGATATCTTGTTGGAGAAATAGATATGATTTTCGCTCAAGGATATAAAGGTACAATTAGTCATTGTAATTATAATATTAATGAAGCAAGTTCTGTAAATTTACATTTTAAAAATAAAGCAATTGGTTGCATAAATTCTACTTGTCTTCTTTCGGGTTGGTTTCCAAAATTGGAAATTATAGTAAAAAATATGCATTTAAAGATATATTCATTGGATACTTTAAAGATAATTACTAATGGTAAAACAGAAACTATTAATTCAAAAATAGATGGATATTGGGAAGAGGATGTTATATTTATTAATTCAGTAAAAACTAAAGATGATTCGAAGATTAAATGTAATTATTCCGATGCTTTAAAAACTTTAATTGCAACATTGGCAGCAAACAAATCGATAGAATCCGGAGAAAAAATATATTTATAAAATTAGGAGAAAAATATTATGATAAAAGTTGGAATTATTGGTTGTGGGTTTATGGGAACAGTACATGCTAATTGCTATAATATTTTGGAAGATGTTAAGGTTGTAGGCGTTTCAGATATAAGTACGGAACGTGCAGAAAAGATTGTAAATCTAACCAAATCGAAGTTTTTTTGCCGATTCAGATGAACTGATAAATTGTAGTGAAATTGATGCTATAGATATTTGTCTTCCGACATATTTGCATAAAGAATTTATTTTAAAATGTTGTAATGCTAAAAAGGATATATTTTGCGAGAAGCCGTTTACACTTAATTTAAAAGATAGCGAAGAAATAATTACAAAGATAAAAGAGGCAAAAGTAAAATTGATGATTGGTATGGTTTTGCGTTTTTGGCCAGAATATATTGAGTTTAAGAGGATTGTAGATTCAAAAAAATTTGGTAAATTAAAAGTTCTTAAATGTACTCGTATTAGCGCGCCTCCTATATATGCATGGGATAATTGGTATTTTGACCCTAATAGAAGTGGCAGTGCTGCACTTGATCTTCATATCCATGATGTAGATTATATTTATTATTTATTAGGAAAACCGAAATCAGTTTATTCTTTAGGGAAAAATGATAAAAAAGGATGGCAACATATATGTTCAGCATATAGATATAGAGATACGATAGTAAACGCTGAAGGGGGTTGGGATTTAAGTAAATCTTGGATTGCTTATTTCCTTTACAACTGTTAACACAGCTGGCAATTTCATATCTAAAAGTTCATAACCCCCCTCTACCAGTCTTTTTACCTGAATTGAGTCTTTTTCTACTCTGACTATTTCACTTGTAAATGTTGATATTGGCAAATCAAGGAATGATGCTATACCTGGCCCTACCTGTGCCGTATCACCATCCGTAGCTCTTTCACCACACAATATAAGATCAAAATTTCCTATTTTTTTT
>ASPC01000064.1 GCA_000405345.1 Atribacteria bacterium SCGC AAA255-N14 | reverse complement strand
CAATTTATATAGAGAAATTGGATATATAGATGACATTGATCATTTAGGGAATAGAAGGATAAAGACAGTTGGTGAGTTACTTCAGGATCAATTTTACATTGGATTAAGCAGGATGGAAAGAGTGATTCGGGAGAGGATGACTATCCAACCTGATGTTTCTGCTATTACTCCCCAAGCCTTGATAAACGCACGGCCATTATTGGCTACTATTCGACAGTTTTTTGGGAGCAGTCAGCTTTCTCAATTTATGGATCAGACCAATCCTTTATCTGAAATTACTCATAAAAGAAGACTCTCTGCCTTAGGCCCGGGAGGTTTAACCAGAGAAAGAGCGGGCTTTGAAGTAAGAGATGTTCACCATACTCATTATGGCAGAATTTGTCCCATTGAGACTCCCGAAGGCCCTAATATTGGATTAATAGGATCTCTTTGTATTTATGCAGTGGTAAATGAACTAGGATTTATTGAGACACCTTATTTTAGGGTGATAGAAGGAAAAATAACTGATGAGATCGTTTATCTTTCCGCTGATGATGAAGATAAATATAAAATTGCTCAAATAAATATAAAAATAGGTAAAGATAACAAAATTTCACAAGACGATGTACCTTGCCGGTTTAGAGGAGACATTATTGAGTGTTTGCCAGATGAAATAGATTTTATTGATGTATCTCCTAAACAGATTGCCAGTATTTCAGCTAGTTTGATACCCTTTTTAGAGCATGATGATGCGAACCGAGCCTTAATGGGCACTAATATGCAGAGACAGTCGGTACCCTTAATAAAACCCGAAGTTCCTTTAGTGGGAACGGGAATGGAAAATAAAGTTGCTGTCGACTCATGTGCAGTCATTGTTTCCCAAGATGATGGCTTGGTGAAAAAAGTAAGTGCAGACAAAATAATTATTAAAAATACTGACAATATTGAAAAAGAATATATATTAAAAAAATTCGTTCGTTCCAATCAGGGAACTTGTATAAATCAGATACCTTTAATAGAAGAAGGAATGATTATAAAGAAGGGGGATGTGCTTGCAGATGGTCCCTTAACTTCTGAAGGGTGTCTTTCTTTGGGTAGGAATATTCTTGTAGCTTACATGCCTTGGGAAGGCTATAATTTTGAGGACGCTATTTTGATTAGTGAAAAATTAGTTAGAGAAGATACTTTCACTTCTATTCATATTTCTGAACAAGAGTGTGTAGCACGGGATACTAAATTGGGACCGGAAGAAATAACTTGTGATATCCCTAATATCGGGGAAGGCAGCCTAGCCAACTTAGATGAAAGAGGAATAGTTCGAATTGGGGCAGAGGTGGAATCAGGCGATATTTTAGTAGGAAAAGTAACCCCTAAGGGCGAAACTGATTTAGGGCCAGAGGAAAGATTATTAAGAGCAATTTTTGGGGAAAAGGCTCGAGAAATAAGAGATACTTCTCTCCGAGTCCCCCATGGTGAAAAAGGTAAGGTTATAGGCGTAAAAGTGTTTTCCAGGGAAAGTAATGACGACCTTCCTCCAGGAGTAAATCAATTAGTAAAAATATTTATTGCCCAAAAAAGAAAGATTTCAGAAGGGGATAAGATTTCGGGGAGACATGGAAATAAAGGAGTTATTGCTAAAATTTTGCCTGAGGCTGATATGCCCTTTATGTCAGATGGTACACCAATAGAAATAGTATTGAACCCTTTAGGAGTACCCTCCAGGATGAATGTGGGGCAAGTTTTAGAAGTACATTTAGGCTGGGTAGCCAAAACTCTAGGTATTAGAGTTATAACTCCTATTTTTAATGGCGCAAAAGAAGAGGAAATTGAAGGAGCTTTAATGGAAGCAGGTCTGCCCAAAGATGGCAAAACAATTCTTTATGATGGTAGAACAGGTAGGCCATTTGACCAAAAAGTGACTGTAGGTTATAGCTATATCTTAAAACTAGCTCATTTAGTAGCTGATAAAATCCACGCTCGTTCTACCGGCCCGTACTCTTTGGTTACCCAACAACCTTTAGGAGGAAAAGCACAGTTTGGAGGTCAAAGATTTGGAGAAATGGAAGTCTGGGCTTTAGAAGGATACGGAGCTGCTTACAATCTCCAGGAGCTTTTAACTATAAAATCAGATGATGTGTTGGGAAGAATTAAAACTTATGAAGCTATTGTTAAGGGCGAACCTATCCCTGCCCCCGGCATGCCAGAATCATTTAAAGTTTTAATTAAAGAATTACGTAGCTTATGTTTAGATGTACGAGTTTTGGATTCTCAGGATAAAGAAGTAGATATTAAAGAAGATATCGATTTAAAAGATGAAATTAATGAAAATTTAATGAAAGAAATAACCTAAAAACTAAATTCGCATCTCGTATCTCGTGAATCGTATCTCGTAAAGAAAATAGGAGCCAGGAACCAGAATTTCGTATTTAGAATTATTTTAAGTTATGAGAGTATATTTAGGTTGTATGTTTTTTTGAATCCTAAATTCTTAAATAATAATTATGGTTTTTAGCTTTTAGTTTTAGCATTTTAGTTGCACACTGAAAACCAGCATTTAATGCTAACGACTAACGACTATTCACTAACCACTATCAATAGGGGGTAATTATATTGACAATTTTGAAGAGTTTTAACTCGCTCAAAATCGGATTGGCTTCACCAGAGCAAATAAAAAAATGGTCTCATGGTGAAGTTAAAAAACCAGAAACTATAAATTATAGAACCTTAAGACCAGAGAAAGATGGTTTATTTTGCGAAAGAATATTTGGACCAGTTAAAGATTGGGAATGTAGTTGTGGAAAATACAAAAGGATAAGATATAAAGGTGTAATTTGTGATAGATGTGGAGTCGAAGTTACTAAGTCTATCACCAGAAGGGAAAGAATGGGGCATATTAAATTAGCTTCTTCTGTTTCCCATGTTTGGTATTTTAAGGCTATTCCCAGCCCCTTATCTCTACTTTTGGACATATCCCCTCGTAACTTAGAAAAAATATTATACTATGCTCCAGACCGAAGAAGAGAACAGTTATTCGAAGTTATTGAGAAAGGCGGAACAGATTTAGAAAAAGGAGATATAATTCTAGAAGCAGAATATCGTATTCATAAAAAGTATAATGAAAAATTTAATGCTGAACCGGTTCATAATGTTAATAAAGTAAAAACATTTTCTCGAAAAATAGGTGATGTAATTTCGGAGGAAGAGGATCAGGATCTGCAGAAAATATTTGGTAAAATATTTTATCAAAAGGAATTATTGTTTCCTGTAAGTAAAGAGGAAGAATCTGAAAACGAAGAAGAAAAAGAAGAGGTTGAAGAAGGGATTAAAGAAGAAGTTAAAGAAGAAGATGTAGAAAATAAGGAGACCCAATATCGAATTACTAAAATTACTGGTTTAATTTCTGAGACAAACTTAAAAAGGTTAGAAGAAGAAAAAAACTTATCCTTGCGGGCAAAATTAACCACTCAAAACATTGAAGAGTCTTGTTACGTAGTAATACACCCAGGTAATACTTCTCACAAAAGAGGAGAAATAATTTTAGAAATAGAAAAGCTCCTTCTAGGTAATTATGATCCCGAATTTAAAGCCGGGATAGGGGCAGAAGCAATTAAAGAGTTATTGAAGGAGGTGCCCTTAGATAAATTAACTTTGGAACTTCGTGAAGAATTAAAAAAAACCAGTGGTCAAAAAACGAAAAAGATTATTAAAAGATTACAGATAGTTGAGGCATTTCGTAAATCTAATTGCAAACCCGAATGGATGGTATTAGAAATAATCCCAGTTATTCCTCCAGACCTAAGGCCTATGGTGCAATTGGAGGGAGGGCGTTTTGCCACTTCAGATTTGAATGATCTATATAGGAGAGTTATAAATCGGAATAACAGATTAAAAAGATTATTAGAATTAGAGGCACCGGAAATTATTATTAAAAATGAAAAACGGATGTTACAGGAAGCGGTTGATGCTTTGATAGACAACGGCAGGAGAGGGCGAGCAGTACTTGGCACCGGGAATAGACCCCTTAAATCGTTAAGCGATATGTTAAAAGGTAAGAAAGGTAGATTTAGACAGAACCTTTTAGGCAAAAGAGTGGATTATTCAGGAAGATCGGTAATTGTAGTAGGTCCTAATTTAAAATTTTACCAATGCGGATTACCTAAAAAAATGGCTCTGGAGCTGTTCAAGCCATATGTAATGAGAGAATTGGTAGCTAAGGATTTGGCTCATAATATCAAAACTGCCAAAAAAATAGTAGAGAAAGGCAAGCCGGAAGTCTGGAGTATATTGAAGGATGTTACAAAAGATCGTCCTATTTTATTAAATCGGGCACCGACATTACATCGTTTAGGAGTTCAAGCTTTTAAACCTATTTTGGTGGAAGGAAATGCAATTCAGATTCATCCTTTAGTTTGCGCAGCTTTTAATGCAGATTTTGACGGTGATCAGATGGCAGTTCATGTTCCTCTTTCGCCGGAAGCTCAAGCTGAAGCAGAAATATTAATGCTATCTTCGAATAATATACTCTCTCCAGCTAATGGTTTACCCATAGCTTTACCCAGTCAGGATATAATTTTAGGTTGTTATTATCTAACTATGCGGGAAAGCGGGAAAAAAGGCGAGGGGAAAATTTTCGGTAATCCTAATGAGGCAATAAGGGCTTCTGAGGATGGCTTTATAGATTTACATGCTAAAATTAAATACAAAATACGTAACTCCTTAAAGGGTACATCGGTTGGTAGAATTATTTTTAACGAAATTTTCCCTGACGATATGGATTTTATCAATTTAACCATAACCAAAAAATCCTTAGAAAAAATTATATCTTTTGTTTACCGAAAATATGGAAAAGAAATAACTGTTGATATTTTAGATAAGATTAAAAAATTAGGCTTTAATTTCGCTACTTCTTCCGGAATTTCTATAGGGATAGCAGATTTAGAAATACCTTCCCAGAAAAATGAGATATTAGAAGTGGCTGAAAAGGAAGTAGATAAAATTCAAGAACAATATAATTATGGATTAATTATGGATGATGAGAGAGAACAGAAAATTGTAAATTCTTGGACCAAGGCTGCAAATGATGTAGTTGATGCTATTTTAAAGAATTTAGACAAATTTAATCCTTTATATATTATGGCTGATTCCGGAGCTCGGGGAAGTAAACGACAGATTGGTCAATTAGCCGGGATGAGGGGTTTAATGGCTGATCCTTCGGGAAAAATTATTGAATTTCCTATTAGATCTAATTTTAGAGATGGTTTGACAGTATTAGAGTATTTTATTTCTACCCATGGAGCTCGAAAAGGGTTAGCAGATACTGCTCTTAGAACTTCAAAATCAGGATATTTAACCAGAAGATTGGTTGATGTAGCTCAAGATGCAATTATCAGAGAAGAAGACTGTGGCACATCTGACGGAATAATTATCAGAGCCTTTCAAGATGACGGGAATGTAATCGAGACTTTAGAAGAAAGGTTGGTAGGGCGAATAACTCAAGAAGAGGTAACAGATTCCAAAACCGGTGAAGTATTAGTCGGACTAGGGGAAGAAATTGACGAAAAAAGCGCAAAAAAGATTTCGGAAGCGGGGATAAAAGAAGTTAAGGTTAGGTCAGTTTTAACTTGCAGAGCAGAACATGGAATATGTGCTAAATGCTATGGCAAAGATTTGGCTATTGGTAAATTAGTAAATATCGGAGAAGCCGTAGGAGTTATTGCAGCTCAATCTATTGGAGAACCAGGGACACAATTAACTTTAAGAACTTTTCATACCGGAGGAGTTAAAATAAGCGGTGAAGATATTACTTTAGGCTTGCCACGGGTAGAACAACTTTTTGAGGTAAGAAAGCCAAAAAAACAAGCAGTAATCAGTGAAATAAATGGAACAATAGAGGAAATTATTACTGAGAACAATTATAAGAAGCAGGTAGTAATTAATCCTGAAACATCAAAAGAAAATAAAGATGCTATTGAAGAAAAGAAAAAGATCTATAATATTCCCGTTGATTTAAGACTAATAGTAGAAAAGGGACAAAAGATTAGAGCTGGAGAAAGATTGACTGTCGGGTTTATTGATCCTCATGATATTTTAAAGATTCAGGGAATTAAGGCAGTTCAAGAATATTTATTAAAAGAAATACAAGCAGTATATAGATCACAAGGGGTTAAAATCAGTGACAAACATATCGAAACAATAATTCGTCAGATTGCCCGCTTAAACATGATTTATGTCAGATCAGCACGTGACTCTGAGTTACTATCCGGAGAATTAGTATATGTATCAGATTTTGAAAGGGCCAATAAAAAAGTAGTAGAAGAAAATGAAGAAATTAACAAGAAGAACAGAGAATTATTAGAAAATAAAAAAGCTATCTTTTCGTTGGTAAATGCTAAAACAGGTGAGATAATAGTTGAAGAGGGAAAAGTTATTACTAATAAGGTTATACCTAAAATTGAAAGCAGTGATTTTACTGCATTGATAGTTGAAGATCAAGAAAATAAACAATTTACTATTGTTAAAGGAGAAAATTTCTTTACAGAAAGAATAACTGGCAATATTTTGGTTGGTATGATTAAAAATAATCTTCGAGAAGACAACACTGAAACGGACAATCTAAATGATTCTAAGATAAAATTTAATGAGGTCATTAGCAAAGAAATGGCAGCAAAAATTGCTAATAATAATATTAGAACAATAAGTTGTGCTAAACCAGATATTTATGAAAAGATAGAAGACAGGATTACTGCTGCAGATATTATTAATCCAGAAGATTCTCAAGTTTTATTAAGTGCGAACAAGCAACTTACTTCCTCAGAAATAGATAAAATCATAAAAGCTAATGTAGATAGAATAAAGGTATGGAAAGAAATTAAGGAGATATCCGTAAGAGACGGACTGATCAGATCAATTAAAGATGAAATTATTGGCCGACCCATTGGCGAAGATATCAAAGATCCAGCAAGCGGTAATATTGTCGCGGATAAGGATCAAATAATAAGTAAGAATTTAATTAAAAAAATATTATTGTATAAATTAAGTGAGCTACCATTGGAAGATGGAAGATATTTTTCTTTAGAAGGTAGAACTTTAGAATTTCTTTACGACAATGTAGTAGGTAAAATTGCTGCTTCAGATATTTTGGATCCGGAAACAGGTGAAGTTGTAATTAATGGAGGCAAAAAAATAACCAGGAACCACGCAACAGAAATTTGCAATAGACATGTGGATTTAATAACAGTTAGGGCAAACAATAAGATTGCATGTATTAATATAATTGAAAATGTAGGATTTATTAAAAGGAAGAAGTTTGTAGCAGTAGGAATGCCCATAATCCAAGGTATTACTCAAGCCTCGCTTTCTACTGAAAGTTTTTTGTCTGCTGCATCATTTCAGAGAACTACTCATGTTTTAACCAATGCTTCTATCAAGGGGAAGGTAGATAAGCTTTATGGTTTAAAGGAAAACGTTATTATTGGTAACATAATACCCGCAGGGACAGGTTTAAATAAATATAGAGAAATAGAAGTTGATTACTCACATGAGGAAGAAGAAAAAATGGAAGAAATATTTAAAGAGGAAGAAGGAGAGCAGATAGAAAAGAAGATAGATATATTTAAAGAAGAAGATAAAGATAGTAAAGAGAAAATGTCAGACAGCACCACAGATCAAGAGTTAGAGCTTGATTAGTCACTAGTGAATAGTATCAGAGCGTAAAGTGTAAAGCTAAAAACGCAAAACTAAAACTTAAAACTTAAAATTAAAGAAAAAGTTTTGAATTTTGAATTATGGTTTTTCGCTTTTCGCTTTAAGTTTTTAGTTTAATACTAACGCGATACAGATACGATTTTTATAGTAATTTAGCTTGACATCAAATACTGATGCTGTTAGAATATAAAAGTATTTTTATTTATAGGATGTTGATAAATTTAGACAAAGGAAGGTAAGATATGCCTACCATAAACCAATTAGTAAGAAAAGGTAGAAAAAAGGTCTTTAAAAAATCTGGTACACCCTCTTTGCAAGGCAGCCCCTTAAAAAGAGGAGTATGTACCAGAGTTTGGACTATAACTCCCAAGAAACCTAATTCCGCCTTAAGAAAAGTCACTCGAGTAAGATTAACTAATAATATGGAGGTTACTGCGTATATTCCCGGAATAGGGCATAATCTTCAAGAACATTCTATTGTACTCTTAAGGGGTGGAAGGGTAAAAGATTTACCAGGAGTTAGATATCATATTGTCAGAGGAGTTATGGATACCACTGGAGTAGAAAATAGAATGCAAGGGCGTTCAAGATATGGCACTAAAAGACCAAAGAAGACAAGCAAGCAATAAACAAGTCGTTAGTCGTTAGTGAATAGTCGTTAGCATATAATTAGCGTTTAGCGTATAGTTTTAAGTTAATAAAATACTTGTTCTAATTAAATTAAAAAATTAAAATTAAAAGCGAAAAACCATAATTCAAAACTTAAAACTTTTTTTCGTATCGAGTATTGCGTATCACGTGAATACAAATTTAGTTTTTCTTTTTATTACTAAATACTATTCACTATATACTAAATACTAATTTGAAATACTAATTTATAAAGATAGAGGTGGTAAATAATGTCCAGGAGAAGAAGGGCAGTAAAGAGAATAAATACACCAGATTCTGTGTACCATGATAAAAATATAACACTTTTTATAAACAAGCTGATGTATGATGGCAAAAAAAGTAAAGCAGAAGCAATTTTTTATAGTGCTTTAGATATGGCTGCAAAAAAGACAAAAAAGGAGCCCTTGGAAGTATTTAATCAAGCTTTACAGAATGTTATGCCTGTATTAGAAGTGAAATCAAGGAGAGTTGGAGGAGCAAGTTATCAGATCCCGATTGAAGTAAGTCCGGATAGAAGAATAACTTTGGGGATGAGATGGATAATTAACTTTGCCAGGAAAAGAACAGGTAAACCGATGCATGAAAAATTATCCTTAGAGTTTACAGATGCAGCGAATGGTGTCGGAACAGCTGTAAAAAAGAAAGAAGATACTCATAAAATGGCTGAAGCAAATAAAGCATTTGCTCATTACAGGTGGTAAATTGATTAGTCGTTAGTGAATAGTCGTTAGTCGTTAGTTTTAAATACAAGTTTTCAGTCATCATTATATAGCGAAAAGCTTAAAGCTAAAAACGCAAAACTATAATTCAAAACTCAAAACTTTTTCTCAATACTAAATTTTGGTTTTTACGTC
>ASPC01000063.1 GCA_000405345.1 Atribacteria bacterium SCGC AAA255-N14 | reverse complement strand
GACATACAGAATTAAATTTGCTGCTTAAGTTAAATATTTTATTAAATAGTTAGTTTTTGGGATATAATCATATAGTAAACAGTATTATAATTAAGAAAATAATTTACGATTGTAAAGGCTGGACATAGAAGAAATTCAAAAAATAAATCAGGAGCTAAATGATTTTACTGTTTTGACCGGGATCTAAGTAGATATAAAACCAGATGGTAGTTTGGATTTTTCTGATGAAATATTGAACAAATTAGATGTGGTGATTACCGCAATTCATTCTGATTTCAAACAGGAGAGTAAAATTAACCATTGAGACCGATGCTCACAGTATCGATGGATTAGAATTGATGAATTTAGGAGTAGATGTAGCTCGCCGGGGATGGTTAGAAGAAAAAGATATCGTAAATACTCTACCTTTGGATAAATTATTAAAGAGATTAAAAATAAATAATAGGTAATACTTTGTGAGGAAGAGAGAGCATTGATGTTTAATAGTAATGATAAAAATGAAGAAATAAGTCAAGAAAAAATTAGTAAAATAAAAGATGTGATTCAATGGCTTTTAGATTCTTACTATGAATCAACTGGATTTAAGGTGATTTTTGTAGATAAAAAGGGTAAGATATTTTTGTCTTCAACTTCTGATAGGTTTTTTTGTAATTTTTGTAAATTAATTCAGAGTAGTTCAGAAGGAGAAAAAAGGTGTTTCAAGTCTTTTAGTAATGGTATGTTAAAGAGTGCCGAATATGGATTTCCTTATATTTTTCGCTGCCATACCGGTATTATCGAATGGGCTGCTCCTTTTTTATATGAAGGGGAATTGTTAGGTTCTTTTATTTCTGGCGGAGTGTTGATGAGAAAATCTGATTCTTCTTTTTTGAAAGAGATAAAAAAAGTAGATAAAACTTTAGGGCTGGAGGAATCCCGGTTAGAAGAAATTCTTAAGAAGATTAAGATAGTTTCTGAGAAAAAAGTAAAAGCAGCTGCGGATATTCTCCATGTTATGGCTAATTATTTAACAAAAATGGAGTTAACAGATATTAAACTACGCCAGGAGAAATATATACAACAAGCAAGAATTTCTGAGGAGATTCAAAGGATAAAAAGAAAAGAATTAGAGTTGAGTGATAAAGAAGAGAAAGATGAAAATTCATTTATTTATGTTAGTTCACTTTACCCCTTGGAGACGGAGAGAGAATTACTGAGGAGAGTTAGATTAGGGGACAAAGAAGGAGCAAAAGAAGTATTGAATGAAATTTTAGGAAAAATATTGTTTAAAAATGCCGGTCAAACAGAAATAATTCGAGCTCGCATCCTGGAATTGGCAGTGGTGCTTTCTCGAGCTGCGGTGGAAGGCAAAGCAGAATTAGAAATGATTTTAGGATTAAATTTTGAATATATTCAAGAATTAGGAAAAATTAAGTCAATTGAAGAGTTGTGTATTTGGGTTGTAAAAGTTTTAGATAGATTTACTGAGTCTGTTTACGAAAATAGAAATATTAAAAATGTAGATGTTATTAGAAAGACAAGAGAATTTATTCGAGCAAATTATAAAAAGAAGATAAAATTAATAGACATAAGTAAAGCAATTTATTTAAGCCCTTATTATTTAAGTCATATTTTTAAAAAAGAAACTGGATCTACTCTATTGGAATATTTAACTAAAGTTCGTATTGAGGAAGCCAAATACTTATTAGAAAATACTTCATGCAATACCACTCAAATCGCTTTTGAAGTTGGTTGTTCAGATCAAAGTTATTTTTGCAAAGTTTTTAAAAAATCAGAAAGTATACCGCCTTCTGATTATAGAAAAAGAATGAAAAGGTAACTAATTTATTTCGATATTATATTTAAGTATACCTCTTATAAGCCTTTCAGTGTGATAGCTGCTTCATATAAAAATATTTTATTCCTCAATTTTTTATCTTTCCTTATATTTTTAATTTAAGCTTAAATAGTACTCAATGAAGGATGTTTTATTATAGAAAGCAAGATTTTACCTAATAATGCAATTATATCTATAGTATTAATATTTTTTATTTTATAAAATTATATTAAATTTTAATAAATAATAGGAGGTAATGTTATGGTAGATTTAAATAAGGTATCTGAAGCCTTACAAAGAGGAGATGCAGAAAAAGTAGCAGAACTTGTTAAACAAGCTTTGGAGGAGAATTTATTACCCAAGGATATCTTGGAAAATGGTTTAATTAAAGGAATGGGTATTATTGGGGGAAAATTTAAAAGAAATGAGGTATATGTTCCGGAAGTCTTAATTGCTGCTCGAGCAATGCATGCAGGAATGGATATTTTACGACCCAAGTTAGTTGAAACCGGAGTAAAAAATATAGGTAAAGTAGCAATAGGCACTGTAAAGGGAGATTTACATGATATTGGAAAGAATTTAGTAAAAATGATGTTAGAGGGCGGAGGTTTTGAAGTTATAGATTTGGGAACAGATGTGTCTGTAGATAAATTTGTGGAAGCTGTAAAAGTGCATCAACCAAATATAGTAGGTATGTCTGCTCTTTTGACTACTACGATGGTAAATATGCCAGAAGTTGTAAAGGCGCTGGAAGCTGCCGGTCTTAGAGATAAAGTAAAGATAATGATTGGGGGAGCACCGGTAACTCAAAATTATGCTGATCAAATTGGAGCGGATAGCTATTCTCCTGATGCTGCTTCTGCAGTGGACAAGGCAAAAACTTTTGTAGCCTAAATATTTATAATATTCAATATCTTAAATCTATTTCTTTCCTTCTCAAATGATGCAAGACAAAGAAGGGAAAATTAAGATAAGATATGAAGACTCCCAAGATAGAACCATAGAGAAACCGGTTGCATATTACGGGGAAAAGGCTTAATTTAACCAATTTAATTGAGATAGGAGAGTATCATGGTTCATCACATCCAGAATAAGATCTACCACGTTGAAGTTTTACCACCTAAACAAGATTCAGAAAAGCTTGAAAAGGATCTTGAAAGATTTTCAAATAAATATCTCAGGGTTATGGACAGCGGTTATTGTGCATGTATAACCGATAATGCAATGGGTCTTCTGTCATTCCAGGGAACAGAAATAATTGAGGAACTTGACCTTCCCGTCATACCAAAGCAGGTGATGATTCACCTGAATACTTTTCATACAAAAGATGATCTGGACAATATTCTTGACATATGTAAGTCAAAAGGAATCAGATATCTCCTGATAATAACAGGAGATGGTTCGGAGCGTCTTCCCAAGCTTCATCCTTCAGATGTAGGCGCCACTGATGTCGAGTCCGTCACTTCTGTTGAACTGTTAAGGTACATAAACCGAGAGTATCCGGATACTTTTGTACTCGGAGTCGCATTCAATCCTTATGAACCGGAAGAACATGAATTTGAAAAGATGGAAAGAAAAATAAAAGCAGGGGCCACTTTCATTATTACCCAGCCTTTGATAGAGAGAAATGAAATTGTCGACAGACTTCTTGAAAAATATCCTGGAATACCGGTAATTGTAGAGGCCTGGATGAGTAGAAAACTGCATCTTCTTTCGGAAGCAGTCGGTTATGAAATACCTGAGAATACAGAATTTGACCCTATATCCACTTTAAAAATGCTCCACAAATTATATCCGGGGTGCGGTGTTTACCTGTCACTGCTCGGATTTAAAACACAATACCATATGATTAAAGATACTTGGGTCTGAGACCCCGTAATCGCAGGGAGGCGTTATGAAAATAGTATTATGTATCAAGCAGGTACCGGCAACTAACGATGCTAAAATCGATCCTGAAACAAAACGCATAATAAGAGAAGGTATGAAAGCGATTTTGAATCCTTTTGACACTTACGCTGTGGAAGAAGGTGTACAGTTGAGAGACAAATTCGGAGGAGAAGTGATTGCCCTGTCAATGGGTCCGCCAAAAGCTGAAGCAAGCCTGAGAGAGGCTATTTCAGTGGGAGTTGACAGAGCCATTCTGCTCAGTGACCGGGCTTTTGGCGGTTCGGATACATGGGCTACAAGCTATGCTCTTGCAAAAGCCATTAAAAAGATCGGGGATATTGATCTGGTCATTTGCGGTAAGCAGGCCATAGATGGTGATACAGCCCAGGTAGGTCCTGGAATTGCAGCTCATCTTGACTGGCTTCAAGCAACTTATGTTATGGCTGTGGAAGAGATATCTTCCTCATCCATCAGGGTCAAAAGGATGCATGAAGATGGTTATGATATATGTGAAATGTCTCTTCCTGCAGTAATAACCGTTGTAAAAGATATTAATACACCCCGTGTACCATCACTTAAAGGCCGACTGGCTTCGAATAAATGTGAAATACCAATATGGAAACCCGATGATATAGGTGCGGATACATCAAAAATCGGTCTGAACGGTTCACCCACAAGGGTTGTAAAAACGCAGCCTCCACCACCCAGACACACAAGCACAAAAAAGATTAAAGGATCTTCAATAGAATGTGCACAGAGTCTGCTAAGAGAGTTAAGACTGCGAAGTATAGTTTGATCCAGAGGAGATAAAAATGATAGCTTTTACAGATGCTGAAAGAAAAGAATATCGCAATATATGGGTAGTCGCTGAGGTTTTGGCCGGCGGAATACAACCTGTGACACACGAGCTGACCGGTGCTGCAAGAATTCTTGCAGATCTCAGAAAGAGTGAAGTCTGGGTTGTTGTCATGGGATCCGGTATTGAAGGGAAACCAGAGTCGCTTTTTGCCTATGGAGCGGATGTTGTAATAGTGGTTGACAATCCGGGATTATCCGGTTTTGTCGATGAAACCGAAGCAAAAATCATGAAACGTTTTATCGTAAAATATAAGCCCGAAGTCGTGATCTGCGGAGCCACAACAAGAGGACGTGCCCTAATTCCACGAGTTTCCGTAATGACACATTGTGGTCTTACAGCTGACTGCACGGGTCTTTCAATTGACCCTGAAAACGGTGACCTTCTTCAAACAAGACCGGCTTTTGGTGGTAATATCATGGCTACTATCCGCTGTTCAAACCACAGACCTCAGATGGCTACCGTACGACCAAGAGTCATGAAATCACCGGAACCCGATCCCGGCCGTACCGGCAGAATTATAAAAGAAGAAATGCTTACAAGTGATACCGAAAAGATCAAGCAGATAATAGATGTTTTCCATAGTACCGAAACTGCTTATAATCTTGCCGATGCACAGATAATAATATCAGGTGGAAGGGGAATGTGTAATTGAAGATTTAGCAATTCTATAACAAATCCCCCTCCCCCTTGAGGGGGGAGGATTAAGGTGGGGGTGAGATAATAACAGCTATTTTTATCATTCCTTTTTATTTATTTCTTTTCGCTTAACACTTTGGTCTTTTTTGCGATATGCTCGGCAGTAAGTTCAAAGGTCTTAAGCAGTTCCCATGGGGCACCGGATAAGCCAAACTGATCCTCCACACCCATCATATCCAATAATAAGGGGGCATTATACTTTTTACCAGCGGCAATCACGCCGGCAATGATGTTTCCGAATCCACCCTTTTGGTGTTCTTCCACGGTCATCACCACTCTGATTTCTTCGGCAGCTTTTAGAATACTCTCTTTATCTAGAGGTTTAACCGTATGAATGTTTAGTATCCTGGTTTCAAGGTTATACTCTTTCTTTAGGATATAGGCTGCCCGCATGGCCTCAGCCACCATAGGCCCACAAGCCATGATGCAAACATCTTCTTTTTCTGATTGGTAGTCAGATGCAAGTTTGGTCTCAAAGGCATCAACAAATTCTTCTTTTTCCTCTCTGAAACGGATAACATTGGCTTTACCGAATGTATAAGGTGTATCCTTTTTGGTGACAATGGGGGTGGCTTCCCGGGCATATCTGATCACTGCAGGGCCATGAATTTTAGCTACAGCCAGAGTTCCTTTTTCTGTCTCCAGAGAATCGCTGGGAACAATGAGGTGCATATTGGGTAAATAATACATATTACTGATTTCTTCCAAAGCCTGATGGGTTGCACCATCTTGACCTACTGATAAACCGGCATGGGCATTAGCAATTTTTACATTATAATTATTATAGCAAACGGTGGTTCTAATCTGGTCCCAGTTCCTGCCAGTAACAAAAACTCCGTATGAACCGATAAAGGCAGTTTTACCTTCTTTAGCAAATCCGGAAGCCACTGAGGTCATGTTTTGTTCGGCAATACCTATCTGGAAAAACCGTTCTTTTCTTTCCGGATGATTTTCATAAAATTGATTCATGCAGATTGAATTGGTAATATCAGCACCGAATGCTACCACCGATTTCGATTCACCTAATTTCTCAAGGGCATTCCCGAATCCTTTTCGGGTTGGCATCATTTTTACCTTCATGATTTCTGCTTTATTCCACCAGTAATCGCGGCTGAATTTGGGCATCGCTTTATTAACCTTCTGGTCGACTTCTTCCTGATATGTACAGGCCTTTTGAAGTAGGGCATCTACTTTTTTCTCATCAAAATTTTTGGCATTAATATCCTGTAAGGCCTTATCTAATGATTCTACTCCTTTTCGTCCATCCTTGGGGCATACACCGTGATAACCGACTACATTTTCAGTATAGGATACTCCTTTTCCTTTGACCGTGTGGGCAATGATGACTGTCGGTTTGCCTTTTAGAGTTTTTGCCTTCTCGAAGGATTTTAGAATCTCGGTCATATCATGGCCGTTAATCTCCAGGGTATGCCAGCCAAAGGCCTGCCATTTTTCAACCAACAATTCCAATCGCATAACCTCTTCGGTTGGTCCGTCAATCTGCAGATTATTCCTATCCACTATGGCTACCAGGTTATCTAATTTGTAATGAGCGGCAGACATCGCACTTTCCCATACTGAACCTTCATCTAATTCGCCGTCTCCTAAAATACAAAAAGTCCTATAGTCTTTTTTTTCTAATCTGGCATTTAAGGCACATCCGACCGCAACCCCCAAACCCTGTCCCAATGAACCACTGGACATTTCTAATCCCGGTAATTTAAAGCGGTTGGGATGTCCTTCAAAACCGGACCATAGCTTTCTTAATTTCACCATTTCATCAATGGAAAAATAACCCGCCTCGCCCAGGGCAACATAGATAGCCGGCGCCTTATGCCCTACTGACCAAAAAACTCTATCCCGGTCTTCCCAGTCAGGATTCGCCGGGTCATGGTTAATCTCTTTTAAGTATAGAGCAGCAGTTACATCCATAATGGATAAAGTACCTCCGGTATGACCGGAACCGGCAGCAGTAATGGCTACCATACTGTAAGCTCTCATCTCTTTTGCTTTTTCAATTAATTCTTCAACTGTATAATCTTTTTTTACTTTTCCGGTTTTGGAATCTATAATTGGCATTAAATCTACTCCTATATGTATATTTTTTCTTAAACTCTTATCCAGGCTTCTCTTAGCACCCGTTTGGCATTAGCAATAACCACTTCTGAGGACTCATCAGCCAACGGTTTTATCTCAAAGCTTACCATGGGCGGATTTTCTGGATTTAAAAATCCAATATTCAATAAAACTTTTAAGTATTCGGTGAGTTCTTTGACATCATTTTCCCCGCCCTTAATACCAAATCTGGGATGCTGGTCACCATAGCCGGGATGTTCTTTGTCTTTTAAAATACAATTACCCATGTGGGCATGGACCAGATAATCCTTAACCGGCATAATGGCTTGCGCAGGCGTCTCACCTAAAAGGGGAAGATGGGATAAATCGACCAGTAAACCAAAATTGTCAAATTCCTTCCTGACTTCAGCAGCATACCTTTTGGCTAAATCAGCCGGTCCAATGAGGCATTTCTTGTCAATCTCCTGATCAAAAACTTCCAGAGCGATCATGAGATTACCTTTTGATTGGGCGTATTTACATATTTCTTTAGTAGAAGATATTAGTAAATCCAAGGCTTTCTCCCTTTTTTCTTCACCAGGATCTTTACCACTTAGAAAGTCAAGACCTTTCGCTCCTATTTCGTAAGCCTCATTAACTCCCGCTTTAACCTCATCAACTGCTTCTTGTCTTTCTGCCTCATTAAAAGAATTAAGATTTAACTTTTTAACCAATAAACGGGGTTGAGCACCATAAGCAACGGTTAAATGACTCACTTCCAATAGTTTTTTTGCTTTATCCCTTACTTTTACATCCTTGATCCAGGACACTTCTACCGCAGTAAAGAAATCATCTTCCGCTATTTTCTGTAAGGTCTCGAGAATCGGTCCTTCCCCTTTCATCACCTGAGGATAAGCCATAAAGTGGATTAATCCCACTTTCATAAATTTATACATTGAATCTTGCATAGTGTTCCTTCTTTAACTTTTTAATAAATCTTTTTTCACGCCGGCCAAATGATGATACACTTGCTTGCGAGCATTTTTGCTATCTTTGTTTTTAATCGCATTAAAAATCTCAGCGTGTTCTTTTAGATATTTCTGGGGATAACCAGGAAGCTTCCAGTTTTTCTCTTTCATGTTTACCCAGAGTTTTTCTTTTAACAAATTGCTCAAATAAGTCATCATGGAAAAAAGAAGATTATTATGAGCTGCCCTGGCTATATTCATGTGAAATTCCCCGTCTAATTCCATCATCCTGGGAATATTATTTACGGCTCCCTCCATTTTATGCAAGGACTCATAAATAACATCGATATCTTCCTTGGTAGCCTTTTTGGCAGCAAGATCAGCAATCTCGGTTTCCACGGCTTTTCTTGCTTCTAACAGTTCAAAAGGGCTCTCCTCTTTCTCTAACTCCATGACTTTTTGCTCATACAAAGGGGATCTGGGCGTATCCTTTATAAAATTTCCTTTGCCTCCCCTGCTTTCCGTGATGCCTAATATTTCCAGCGCGCTTAGCGCTTCTCTCACCGAAGGGCGAGAGGTACCAAATTTCTCAGCCAGCTTTTGCTCCGATGGAAGTTTATCTCCCGGTTTTAGCTTGCCTTCTTTAATTAAATCCCGAACTTGTTCTACTATTTTCATATAAACTTTTTTAGTTTTAACCTTATTAAATATTGTCCTATCCTCTCTCTATTTCTCTATTTTGTCATGTTAGCCATATTGTCTGACAAGTTTAACTAGTATTAATATATCACATAATAATATAATGTCAAATTTTTTTATTTTAAATTAAAAAATTGAATCTAATTCTAAATATAATGCTTATGGAGGGCATTTAAATTCTGCAGTCATTGGTGGAACCGGTGAAATTATAATTGAAGAAATTGAAGATACAATAGAAATAGAATTTAATGAAGAAGCAGGGTTAAATCTTTTATTTCAATTAAAGATAAAGGGGCAGACCTTGTGTCTGCACCTTTATCTTTAAAAATAGTTTATCAAAGGACTGCTCCCTGATAAAGTCTATGAAGTATACTTATCGTAACAAATAATTTCTGATAAAGGTTTTCTTTCGGTTTTGGTACCTAATGCTTGCGGGAATCCTAACGGCATTAAAGCAACAACGCTTACATCATCCGGGATTTCCAAAATTTCTTTTACCTGATCCTGATAAAATGCTCCTATCCAGCAGGTGCCCAGGCCCAAAACAGCTGCTTGCAAGCTCATATGCTCAAGAGCAATGGCCAGATCAATAGTGTAGCTATATTCACCATTGCCCATTTTATAACTGGGATTTATGGCACAACCCACAATAACCACCGATGCTTCTCCTACAAAATTTTGATTTTTACAGGCAGTAATTAATTTTTCTTTCAACTTTTTATCTTTTACGACTATAAACTTCCACGGTTGATTATTGCAAGCTGAAGGAGCTAATCTGCCGGCTTCTAAAATTTGCTGAAGTATCTCTTCCGGAATTTCTTTGTCCTGATAACTTCGAACACTCTGTCTTTTTTTGATTGCCTCTAATATCATTCCGTTTTCTCCTCTTAATTTTTTAATCTACTTCTTTTAAATCTTTATCTTCCAATGAATCTTCCAGATTATCCAATTCTTTTAATTCATCCTGTGCTTCGGAACTTTCTAAAGTTTCTTTATCTTTTTTCATCTTAGTTTTTCTCCTTTCTCTTTTTTCTTATCTTTCTATGGACATTGCTAAAATAATAATTTATTTCCCTAATTTCTCTCTCCTTACTTTTGTTCACACGAGAGAAGAGAGAAAATTTTCCTATTATTATAATATTTTGTATTACTTTTTATATTATAATACAAATTCTTGATTATGACACTTTTTTAATGCTTTTTTTGATAAAAAATAATCA